>JALGZO010000473.1 GCA_025774865.1 bacterium
CGACGCCGTCTACGGAAGCGGCAGCGCCTCGTTCTACATTTCCACGTTCAGTGGTCCGGTGCGAATCAAGAAGCGCTAGTTTTCCGTCTCGAAAGTCCTGCTTCCTCTTGCGTTCGTCACTCGACGATGTCGAGCAACTCCACGTCGAACACCAGGGTCGCGTTCGCCGGAATCCGGCCGCCGGCGCCCCGCGCGCCGTAACCGAGCTCCGACGGGATGATCAGAATGCGCTTCTCACCGACCTTCATGTCGAGGAACGCGATGTCCCATCCCTTGATCACCTGTCCGACCCCGATCGCCGTCTGGAACGGCTTTCCACGGTCGACGCTCGAATCGAACTTCGAGCCGTCCAGAAGATAGCCCGTGTAGTGGGCGGAAATGGTTTGCCCGACCGACGGCTTCTCTCCTTCACCCCCCTGGCGGACGATGTACTCGAGACCCTCGGATGTCTTGACGGCTTCAGCCAGGTCGAACCCCAGCTTTTCGGCGATCTCCACTTTTTGAGCTCCTTCCCTCTCGGCCTTCTCGCGCTTCATGCGGTCGATGAGATCCGATTCCTTGGCGTACTCTGTCTTCCAGTCGAAGGCGTTCGCCGCCTCCCCGGTCGCTACGATTCGGACTTCTTCGAGAATGATGTCGACCAGCGGGATGGAAGCCGGGGCGCCGGGCCGCGACGCTCCCTTCATCTCGACCTTCGCCATCGCGTCCACGACGTCTTGACCATAGACACATTGGCCGAACACGGAGTGCTTGTCGTCCAGCCAGGGCGTCGCCTTGTGCGTGATGTAGAACTGGCTGCCGTTCGTCGCGGGGCCGGAGTTCGCCATCGACAGGACGCCGGGCTTGTCGTGCCTGAGATCCGGATGAAACTCGTCGCTGAACGAGTATCCCGGGCCACCGCGCCCGTTTCCGAGAGGGCAGCCGCCCTGGATCATGAAGTCCGGAATGCAACGGTGAAACTTGAGTCCGTTGTAGAAGGGCGTCTTGGTCATGTCTCCCGTCTTCGGATCCCGCCACTCCTTCTCGCCGGTCGCCAGGCCGACGAAGTTCGCCACGGTGACGGGGGCCTTGTCGTAGTGCAGCCGGCACACGATCGAGCCCATCGAGGTCTGAAAGACCGCGTAGAGGCCGTCTTCCTTCGTCGCTTCCGCCACGGCAGGCTCCTCGGCGCGGGCTGATCCCACGAAAACGGAGAGAATGGCGAGTCCTATCAACTGCAACATCTGTCTTCCTCGGGTTGGGGCGGCTCGTCGCTTCGGGTGGGCCGGAACGCGGTCCCGGCGTGAGGTCGGACATTCTACGGGGCGAAAGCGTGGTTTGCTATGGTTCGATTCGGATTCCCGGCGAATCGGTGATTCCCCCGATGACTGCGGCCGCCGGGCTTCCCGCTTCTCGAAGCCGCGCGACGATGCCGTCTGCGCGTTCAGGCGGGATCGCGACCAGGAGACCCCCCGACGTCTGCGCGTCGGCGAGGATCAACCGGTCCGCTTCCGAAACACCACTGGCCACCGTGAGGATCCCGGCGACGCCGGCGAGGTTCTTCCGTGTCCCGCCCGGCGCGACGTCCTCCTCGGCGAGCTCCCGCGCCCCCCCGAGCACCGGCACGTCCGAGACGGTGAGCTGGGCTCCGAGCGAGTGATCTCGAAGCATCTCCGAGAGGTGGCCGAGGAGGCCGAATCCGGTGACGTCGGTCATCGACCGGGCGCCGAACTCGACCGCGATCCGGCTCGCGTCGCGATTCAGCGTGGTCATCACGGCGATGGCCTCGGCCAGGTCGTCCGCGGCGATTCGCTCTTGCTTGAGCGCCGTCGTGAGGATTCCCGTTCCGAGCGGCTTCGTGAGCACGAGACGGTCGCCCGGCTCGGCGCCGCCCTTCTTGAGCACCGCGTCGGGGTGGATGCTTCCGATCACGGCGAGACCGAACTTCGGCTCCGCGTCGTCGATCGTATGTCCCCCGATTATCGCGACGCCCGCCTCCGACGTCTTCGCCGACGCACCCTCCAGGATCTCGCCCAGGACGGATAGCGGCAACTGCTCGGACTTGGCCGGAAACGCGACGATGTTCATCGCCGCGAACGGCTCTCCTCCCATGGCGTACACGTCGGAGAGCGAGTTCGTGGCCGCGATCTCGCCGTAGCTGCGCGGGTCGTCGACGATCGGCGTGAAGAAATCCACCGTCATGATGACGGCCAGATCGTCTCGGAGACGGTATACGCCGGCGTCGTCCGGGACGGAGGTTCCGACGAGGACGTCTGGGTCGGTGAAGGGCTTGAGCCGGCGCAGAACCTGCACCTCGAGATCCTTCGCGCAGATCTTCGAGGCTCAACCAGCCGTGTGCGAGAACGAGGTCAACTTGACCGTCACGACGCCGCTCCTTTCTCGGGGATGTTCTCGGGGATGAAGGTCAACGCGTCGGCACGCCGTGCTGCTGACCCGGGGGCCGGGGCGTCCGGGAGGTCGCGCATCAAGGTCGACGGATCGGGGAGCGCGGGAATGGTGACGGCTCCCTCGGCGCCCCCGCGGACGCGGAGCGCTGCGCGCGGAAGGATGGCGTCGCCTCTCACCGGGCTCTCGAAGACGAGCTCCGCGGTTCCCGCGGGAGCCTTGCAGAATCCGGTTCGTTCGCGGAAGCCGGGCCGGAGCACGAATTCCCACGGGCGCAGCCCCGCCGAGGTCCGGATCCCGAGAATCTCCACCGGCTCCTTCCCGCGGTTGAACAGCTCCAGGCCGTCCTCGTTCCAGTGTGCCTCGAGGTCCGCTCCCGACGTGCGTCCGGGACAGAGTGGCAGCGACGCTTCGGCGGGCATCGCGACGTCCGCGAGGGCGAGAAACTCCGCGTCGTAGGCGAGGAGCAGCCCCGACGCGTGGAGCGTTCGATTCTCTTCGCGAATCTCCACGATGACCTGGCGACCGAGATAGCGTCGCAAGAGCGGCTCGGCCGAGATCGGATCGCGGCCGAGAAGCTCGCGTGTCCATCGCGCGATCCGCTCTCCCCAGGGGGGGTGAGCCGCCCGCCAGATCTGGTCCTCGCGCCGGACGCGTACCTCGTCGGTCCACAAGGTCTCGGGCCGGAGGAGGCTGCCGACCTGCTTCACCTCGCCGCGCTCCAGGATCCGGCTCGACTCGACATGACCGTCCAGCGCGCGGGGCTCGTCGTACTCGATTTCGAGCCCGCCGGCCACGACGAGGGCCGTTCCGGAAATCCAGTCGCTGTCTTCCAGCCTGACCTGAACGCGATCGCCTTCGAACAATCGCAGCGGTGACGTCGACCACTCGCCGCGCGGGAATGCGGGACCCAGCCTCATCACACCCTCCCCGTGCCGCTCCGGTTCGCCCAGAGCATCGCCGCGGATCTTGCTATCGGGGCGCCCGGCTGTCAACGAGGCCGGGAGGGTCACTCCCCCGAACCCCGGGTATGCTGTTATGGTCGGTGCTCGCCTCATCTTCACCCCGGTCCCGTCGAGGAACCGTGAACCACCGCGCCCTGGCTGCGTCACTCTTGCTCGCGGGTGCGCTCTTCGGGGGAGCGTGCTCGACCGTACCGTCCTCGGGTGATGCGGTGACGCGACCGCCGGTCTTCGACCCCGTGCTGTTCGCACGCGAAGCCGTCACCGCAGGCGAGCTCGATCTTCGAGTCGACGGGCGCGAAGTGGTGACCGCAATCGGGGGAGTCCGGGTGCTCCGGGTTCGCTTCTCCTTCGCTTCGTATCGCGGTTTTCTGGAAGACGAGGTCGTCCGACGCTCGACCGGTGTCGTGAACTTCCCGGTGGGTCCTTCCGGCCACGCCCGGGTGGCGCGGTCCGGCCCCGTGCTGCTCTCCGAGTTCCCGCCCGGTTCGTCCCGTTCGGGATTCTCCGTCCACACCCAGTATGGGGAGCGACCGGCCACCGAGCTCGGGCTCATCGGCGCGGTCGTCGACGTGCGCGGGCCGTTCATTCGTGAGCTTCGTGAGTTCGCCAATCCCGACGATCCGACGAGCACGACCTTCCGAGACGAAGAGCAGTTCGGGTACGCGATGTTGCGCTCGTTTCAGGAGACGGGCGACCTCCGGCTTCTCTGGGAGTATCGCGTCGCCGAGACGTGGCTTCGCGCCATCCAGGCGGTCGACGATTTGGCCGCCGAGGAGATCGGGCGCCGCCTCAACCGGTTTCTGCTGGTGGGAGAAGGATACGGCGCGCTCGGCGCGGCCCAGGCTGCGGCGGTGGACGACCGTGTCGACGGACTCGTCTTCTGCGGATGGCCGCTCGACTGGACCGACCTGCACTTCACCCGTTGGCGCCGGTGGGAGCGGGAGGCTCGCTATCAGCCGTTGGGCGCGATCCAACCGTCGCCGTATCGGGACTCCCGGGAAGTGATGTCGTTCCTGTTCTCGACGTTCTCGAATCCTGATCCAGGTTGCCCCTCATGTGCCGGAGCCGGCGACGTTTGGCGCAGCCAGTTCAACTACCTCGATCTGGTCCGCGACGAGAGACTACGCGGGGTTCGGACGCTCGTCCTCGTGGGTGACTCCGATCCTCGGTTTCCGATCGATCTGGAAGCGCGCGCGTCCGTCGCTCCCGAGGCCGTGGCGGCGCTTCCCGCGTATCCCGGCGGTCCGGCGCCCCCCGAAGAGTACGCGCGCGGCCCGTTCGCGCGGCGTCTGGAGCGTTTCCCGTTCCACGACCTCCGCTACCTCGAGCGATCCGCCTCGACGATCTCGAATCGGGAAGCGATCGAGGCGACGATCGCGTGGGTACAGCACGTGAGCGGACATCGTGACGTTCCGCGCGTGCGCATCTCGGAGTCCATCGAGGACGGGAACGTCCGCCTCGATATCGTCGTGCGCGAGGGAAATGCGGCGCCGCACGGCGTGGAAGTGCACCTCACGGAGATCGAGGGGGCACACGACTTCGATTTCAAGCACAGTCTGCACCGATCACGGGCCGAACCGATGGTCTGGCGTCGCTTCGACGCCATCTACGCCGGCCACGACGCGGCCTTCCGCGGGCGCTGGAAGGCGCTCTTCCCGGTGAGCCCGTCGAGGAACCGCGCGTACTATGTCGTTGTGAGGGATCAGGCCGGCGGGCTCGAATCGGCACACTCGCTCCCGATTCGGCCCCTGTGGAATCTCGGCGATCCCGCCTTCGGTCCAGCCCGCTGAACCACGGTCGTGTCGTCCTGTACGGGCCGTTCGCGGTGGCGTGTCAATGTCGGCAAGAATCTCCAGCCGTTTCCCATTCCAGTCGCGCCAGCTCCCGAAAGAACGTGCAAACGCCGCACGAGCACGCGGTTTGTCCTTGAGAACTCTGCTAGCGACTCGTTAATCTTGGGTCAAGAGACCGTGACCGATTCTGTCGGCCGCCCCCGTCATACCGCTCGCCCTGTGAGTGTCATGAAACCGAGAGTCGGGATCGTACAGTTTCACGCCGTGTGCGCGGAGGGGAACGAGCATCCTCTTGGATGCGGGATCACCTACGAGATTGCTCGACGACTGACGACCATCGGCGGCGTCGACGCGAACGCGATTCTCCTCGGGAACGGCGGCGCGATCAAGAGCCCGGAAGTCTCGGCGGAAGTGCCCCTGTCCGTCGAGAAAGCGACCGGCCTCTCCGTCCCGAACCTCGGCGCTCAGTACGAGTCCGACTTCATCGTTCTCGGCAACGCACGGATCGCCGACGGGCTGCTCCTGCACTACCGCGTGTTCGAGGTCGAATCGGGTCGCCAGATTCGAGAAGGCCGGGTGTCCGGTCTGCGAACCTCGGTATTCCGGCTCCTCGACGAGGTAGCCCAGGATGCACGTCAGGCGATCGGTTACCTCGGTGACGACGAGGACGAACAGGATCTGAATCCGGTCTTCGATCGCGTGAACTTCGAGGCGTTCGTGGAGTATTGCCTCGGCCGCGAGGAGGACCGGGCGACGAACGCGATGGATCATCTGGTGCGCGCCCTCCGTCTCGAGCCCGGTTTCCGGATGGCGCTCGTGGAGTACCTGTCGTTCTGTTACCAGATCGACGATCTCTCCGGCTCTCTGAGCGCGCTCGACACCTACCTCGTGCTGCATCCGGAAGATCAGGAGATCCTGATCGCGGCGGCGAACTTGTGCCTGGCTTTTCACAGTGTCGACGACGGCGTTCGCTACGCGCACCGCGCCCTGATGCAGCGCCCCCACGACGTCGAACCGCGCGTGATCATGGCGCGTTTTCTCTTCGCGAAGGAGATGGCGGCCGAGGCGCGCATCCATCTCGATGCCGCTTTGCAGTCCTCCGACGAATCGCCGGAGGCGTCGTACTGTCTCGGCCGGTACTTTCTCGATCTCGGCGACTACTACCGGTCTCGCGACTACTTCGAGAGGTGTCTCGGCGCCGACCCGGGCTTCTACCTGGCGCTTCGCGATCTCCAGTGCTGCTACTACGAGCTCGGTGATTTCTCCCTGGGCATCGACGCGTGCGAACGGCTCCTCGAGGCGGACCCTTCCGACGCGGGCAGTCACTACAATCTCGGCCTCATCTATCAGCGACTTGGTCGACTGCACCTCGCGATGAAATTCTTCCAGGAGTCGGTTCGCCAGGATCCTACGTTTTACAAGGCGCTCTACATGGTCGCGGAACGTCACTACTCGCAGGGCGAGTACGACGAGGCGCTGAAGCGCTTCGAGGAAGCCCACCGGGCCTCTAGCGAGTCCTCCGATGCGCTCGGCCGCATGGGTGACTGTCACCATCAGCTTGGTCGAGTTCGCGAGGCGTTCCGTTACTACACGTGGGCGCGACGCGAGGATCCGCTCTTCGAGAGTGCACGCTACGTTCTGATCGAAGGCGCGGCCCTCGCGAAGGACGGCGACCTGGAGGCCGCCCGTCGGCTGATCCTCAAGGCGACGGATCTCGACGAGGGGCTCACGGAAGCCTGGAACGAGCTGGGGTGGGTGCTTCTCCGCCTCGGCCGTGCCGAAGAGGCGGTGAACGTCGTTCGCCGAGCCCTGGAGCTCGAGCCCGACGATCCTGCCCTCGTCGCGAACCTGCTCTCGTGCTGCCGCCGGCTCCCGCTCGGCGTCCGGCTCTCGGGCTGGGCCCGCGACCTCGCCCGGAAGACCCGAGACCGCCTCCGCAGCCTCGAGGAGCGGGGAATCGCTCCCCCGGAGTCGGCCCGGCGCCGGAGGGTAACTGCATCGGAGGATGCGGCGGTCTGCCGCAGCGTTCCGATCGTCCCTCGTGTTCCCGGGAGTGCCGATGGCGCCGACGCGTGAGGTCATGCCCGTCGACGTTCTGTTCGTCGGCGCGGGGCCGGCGAGCCTCGCCGGCGCCTACCATCTTCTATCCCTCGTCGAGCAGCACAACGAACGGGTCTCGGGCGGTGCCGGGGCGATCCCCGATCTCGAGGTCGCGATCGTCGAGAAGGGGAAGACGCTCGGAGCCCACGCGATCTCGGGCGCGGTCATGGACCCTCGGGGGCTGGCCGAGCTCATGCCGGATTTCCTCGAGCAGGGATTCCCCTTCGAGTCCGAGGTGACGAGCGACGACGTCGTCTTCCTGACCGAGAAGGGGAGCTTCCGGTTGCCGCTGACCCCACCGCCGCTCGACAACCACGGCAACTACATTCTGAGCATCTCCAAGCTCGTGCGGTGGCTCGGCGAGAAGGTCGAAGCGAAGGGCGCGTTCATCATCCCGGAATTCGCGGCGCGCGAGCCGCTGTTCGAGGGAGATCGTCTCCAGGGTGTCCGGACGTCGGACAAGGGAGTCGACAAGCACGGGGAACGGAAGGGGAACTATCAGCCGGGCGCGGACATCACGGCGCGCGTCACCGTCCTCGGCGAGGGGCCGCGCGGGTCACTGACGAAATCACTGACCGCGAAGTACGGGCTCGATCGGGGCAAGATTCCGCAGGTGTACGCTACCGGCGTCAAGGAGACGTGGAAGCTGGCGCCCGGGAAGTTCCCCACCGGGCATGTCGTGCACACGATGGGTTGGCCTCTGGACACCGGCACGCTCGGAGGCGGCTTCGCGTACGGCGGTCAGGACCAGGTTCTCTCGCTGGGTTTCGTCACGAGCCTCGACTACTGGCATCCGGAGACCGATCCGCATGCCGAGCTCCAGCGGTTCAAGGCGCATCCGAAGGTGGCGTCGTGGCTGGAGGGCGGGGAGGTGATCTCTTACGGCGCGAAGACGATTCCGGAAGGCGGCTGGTTCGCGCGCCCCACGCCGTATTTCGAGGGAGGTCTTCTGATCGGAGACTCCGGCGGGCTCCTCAATTCGATGCGGCTCAAGGGAATCCACCTCGGCATCAAGTCGGGTATGCTCGCGGCGGAGACGATCTTCGAGGGGCTCGTGAAGGACGATCTCTCCGCCGGTCAGCTCGCGACGTTCGAGGAACGCGTGCAGGCCTCCTGGATCAAGGACGAGATGTGGAGAGTGCGGAACTTCCATCAGGCCATGGCGAAGAACCTCTACACCGGAATGCTCCGGACCGGGTTCCAGATTCTCACGGGTGGGAGGGACCTCTTCGGGAACCGTCTGGGGGGCGAGGCCGGTCACGAGCGAATGAAGAAGCGGTCCGAGCTTTCCGATGAGCGCGCCCGGCCGCGCGCCAACACCGACAACGAGAAGATCTTCGACAAGCTGACGAGCGTCTTCCAGTCGGGCGCGATGCACGAAGAAGATCAGCCCTGCCACTTGCAGGTGGCCGACCTGGACATTTGCCGAACCCGGTGCGTCGAGGAGTACGGTAACCCCTGCCAGTACTTCTGCCCGGCGCAGGTCTACGAGATGGTCGACGGTGAGGCGCCGGGGCAAAAGGAGCTCCGCATCAACGCCTCCAACTGCGTGCACTGCAAGACCTGCGACGTCATGGATCCCTACCAGATCATCACGTGGGTCACGCCCGAGGGCGGCGGGGGCCCCGCGTACAAGGATCTCTAGCGGCTCCGACCCCAGGCCTGGGTTGAGCGCCGGCCGTCACTGCTGTCACGAGGCTTCATTACGCGGCCTGGGGGGTCAAGGGTGTCCCTCGCTCCGGCGCCGCGGGTCCCTCCCTATCTATCCCGGGGATCTTGCTCGCCGCCCGGCCTGGTGGGTCGTGATGTTGCCCCTCGAGCCGCATGGCGCACCGCAGCCACCTTTGACAGTTTGAATGTTTGGCGAGGAGCGCAGCTGCGGAGCGAGGGGCAACGTCACGGCCCTCAGGCCGGAGACGGATCTCGAGACCACCGGTCGTCACCGCCGCGACGCTCACTCGCCGTGACGGCGCGTCGGCCGACGCGACCCCGCTCTCCGAAATATCCCAATTTGTTGTCCTGCATCAACTTGTACGCCTTCGAGAATGTTGGCATCCCCCATGCTCTTGCCCGGGGCAAGTCCGGGACGGTAGCCGGACTGACCTCCTGGCCGAGGCCGGGACCACGAAAGTCACTCGAAAACGTCAGGGAGAAAAGACCATGAAGCGGATCGCTCTCATCACGGCGCTCACGGCCCTCGCGGCCCCCGCCTCGGCTCTCGCAGAGAACTCGTCCCACTCGACCGTCACGCTCACGGACCTGAACTCGATCGCCGTCACGTCCCAGTCCGTCAGCGAGTTCGGACCCTGGCGGGAATTCTTCAGCGGGATGCGCTTCCAGGCCTTCCGCAAGAAGCAGCACTCCGATGACGGGCAGGGTGGTCCCGGCCTCGATGACGGCCGACGGGACCCCTCGGGCGAGGACAGGGCGAAGAACCGGACCATGCGGCGTCGGCAGGGAAATCCTGGCGACACCGGCGACGGCCGCGACGGTCGAGATCGCCACAGTGTGGGCGACGGCAAG
Organism: bacterium; assembly: GCA_025774865.1. Classification (GTDB taxonomy): domain Bacteria; phylum ARS69; class ARS69; order ARS69; family ARS69; genus JALGZO01. The sequence goes on from JALGZO010000473.1 coordinate 9,767, forward strand.
AGATGATCCGCGACCTTCGATCCGAAGCTCGGGATGGCGGCGCCCCCACCGGGGTGCCGTCATCCGCTCGTTTCGAGCCCGAGCTTCTTGATCCGCGCATTCAAGGTGGTGCGCGGAATGCCCATGAGTTCCGCCGCCTCCTTCTTGTTGCCCTCGGTCAGCTGCAGCACAGAACGGATGTAGTCGCGCTCCATGCTTTCGTAAGAAGGCACGACGAGAGCGTCGCCAGTGGGGAGGGGACCCCGTCCGTCCGTCGGAACTGGGACGAGCGGTTGGCCGGCGCCCGGGCTTGTGGGGAGCCCGGTGCGTCCGGCGCCGCTATGCTTCGCGGACGGGCCTCCCCCTCCCCCGGCGAGCCCTGATCCCGGGCCGCTCGGTAGGTGCTCGGGGCGGAGCTCGTCCTCTTTCGCGGCGCGAACCAACGCTCCGAAGATCACGCTCTCGAGCTCCCGCATGTTTCCTCGCAACTCCATCCGATTCACCGCCTGCAAGAAGCCGGATGACAGGGACGGCGGCGCCCGCCGCGGTCCGCAGTGCCGTTCGAGAAGGTGGCGGGCGAGGACCGGAATCTCCTCGGGTCGTTCCCGCAGCGGCGGAATCCGGATCGAGTACATCTGGAGTCGGTAGAACAGATCGGAGCGGAATCGACCCTCCGCCACGACTCCAGAGAGGTCCACGTTCGTGGCGCTCACGACCCGGGCGCGGGCCGGGATGTCGACCTCACCGCCCACGCGGCGGAAGCTCCGCTCCTGGAGCACGCGTAGCAGGCTCGCCTGCGTATCGGGCGGCATGTCTCCGATCTCATCGAGGAAGATCGTGCCGTTCCCGGCTCGTTCGAACGCGCCGCGCGCGGTCGAAACCGCACCGGTGAACGCGCCGCGCTCGTGCCCGAAGAGAGCGCTCGCCATGAGGTCGCGCGGGATAGCCGCGCAGTTGATCGCTTCGAACGAGCCCTTGCGATGTGGACTCAGGTCGTGGATCGCCCGGGCGACGACTTCCTTGCCGGTTCCGGTTTCTCCCAGGATCAAGACCGGCAAGTCGAACTCGCCGAGAGCGAGCAGCTCCTCGAAGAGAGCGGCCGTCGTCGGACCCTCACCGCGGTAGGCGTCCAGCGCGGGGTTGGCCTCGCGCAGCCCCTCGACTCGTTTCTTCGCTCCGCGCGCCCGCGTTCCGGGCGCGCTCGTTCCGGCCGGTGGTCCGAACGCGAGTTCGGCGAGCTTGACGATCTCGGCCGCGATCGAGAGATCCCGCTCGGAGTAGGTTTCCCCGAAGTGCTTCGGCCCGAGTGCGAACACGCCGCGGAGATGCCCGTCGTGGCTCACTCCGACCATCGCGTCGATGCGGAGGCGCTTCGCGAAGCGGGCGGCCGGCGCTCCGATTTCCGCCAGCTCGCTCGCGCGCAGCGGAGCGTCCGCCTCGCAGAGCGACTTCTCCAGCTTCCGGGTCACCGCGAGAGCGTCGTCGCTCTTCTCGGACCGGCCGCGAACGGCTTGAGGAACGAGCCGATCCTCCTCGTTTCTTCGGAGATAGAGAGCGAACTCCGCGCCGCTCGCTCCCATGAGCGAGAGCAGCGTATAGCGGAGCAGCTCGGTGCGGCGACGCAGTCCGAGAAAGCCTCGCGCCGCATCGTAGAGAATGGAGAGATCGAGGAGGTCCGTTTCGCGGGTCATCACGAGCCCCCTTGCTCACGCCCCTCCCGAACCGACTCGATCGCGGCTTCGACCGAATCGAACACGACCGCGTAGCGCGGTAACTGCACTCGCTCCAGCACGAGCTTCGGTTGCGCGGTGACGTTCGCCAGAGCGACCGGAATGTTCTGCTCCCGGCCGCGGCGAACGAGGTCGAAGAGCAGGCCCACGCCGGCGCTGTTCGTCGTCTCGACGCCGGTGAAATCCACGATGATGAGTCGCGGCGAGCTCTCCAGCGCGTCGCGTACGATTGGGAGGAGAGGTTCCTCGGTGGCGGCGCCGACATCGGTCGGTAGCCCGATCACGCGCACATCGCCCACCTCGGTCAGAGTCACCTGAGAGTCATCCATGGGGGGTCTCCGTGATCCGAGGATCGACCGGAACGGCCGGTGCCTCGGCTTCGAACTGCAATCTTACGGTTTGGCCGCCGTCCGCGTGAACGAGGAAGTGGACGTCGGACGCGAGCGATCGCATCAAGAACACGCCCCATCCGCCGGGCGGGTCCTTCCCTCCGATCTTTCGCTCGAGATCCGGGAGCGGCGGGATCCGGTCGAGGCCTTTCCCGCGATCGCGAACCTCCACGAGCAGGTGGCCATCGTCGACCTGCGCGGTCAGCTGAATCGGATCCTCGCGCTTCCCGCCGTGTCCGTGCACCGCGGCATTCGAGAGGGCTTCGCCAACCGCAGTCTGGACCTCGTAACGGCGGGTCCGGGTGAATCCCAGTGGCTCGCCCAGGTCCGCGACTTCGCGGGCGAGGTGCAGGATCGCGTCGTCCGTTCCGTTGAGAGTGCGCTGCATGATCCCGACCTCGAGGCCACTCTAGTGGCTTCCCACCGGTCCGGGTCAAGGACTCGTTCTCGGGGGGGGGCGTGGCGGCCGGCTCGATCATTGTGGCATAGTGGGACGGCGACCTTGCGTCCCGCTCGGAGGAACTGCGAAGCGAGAGGCCGTCCCCATCGGCTTCACCGCGTTCGTGCGGGGAGGTGAGCGATGCACGCCCTGCCTCACGCCGTCCTCTTCGGTTTGATTCTGATTCCCTTCATCTTCACAGGCGCCGCGATCGGCGCGTTTCCCGAGCCTGCGCCGCCCGGGGGGCGCAGCGATTCGCAGATGATCACTTCGGGCCGCTCCGGGATCGAATGGATCCGCGTCCATCCTCCCGACGAATCTCCGTGCCCGCCTTCCTCCGTGGCGGGATCCCCCGGCCAGACGGTCGAGCACGTGTGGTGTTTCGAGGGGGCCGGCGGCGACAGCTCGTGGCCGGTGCGCCCCGGCGAGCACTGGGATCACTGGTCGAAGTTCGGATCGCCGGAAGGCAACCCGACGCGATGGCATGTGACGACGCGTCACGGCGGAACGACCACGGGCACCTACAACGCGTGGGTCGGTTGCGACAGTGTCGGCACGAACCCCGGCTGCCCGGACGTCGACTGGTGGATCTTCAAGGAAGGCTACGGCGACGAGTGGAACTACCCGCTCGTCTTGGAGTGCTCCGGCCAGGACGCCACGAGCGGCGGCACGATCGAGTTCGACCTGCGGTACGACGTCGAGCTTCTCTACGATTACGTCTATCTGGAGTACCGGCGGAATGCGAATGGCATGTGGGAAGCGGTTGTGGACTCCGTGGGCGCGCCCGCTGTCTTCAACGGGGTCTCCGGGGCGGGGGACTACGGGAGCTCGGTGTGGCTGGAGAGCCGACGGCTCGTTCTGCCGACTCAGAGCGGAAACACGATGCTGCGCTGGCGGGCCGAGTCCGACGGCGCGTGGTCCGACGCCGACGGTCGCGGCGACACCGACGGGATGGTCGCGATCGACAACATGACCGTCACGTTCGCGGCGGACGGCGCGGTGGTGTCGGACGATTTCGAGTCCGGCGGCTTCGGTGGCATCGCGGCGACGTCCGGAACGGCCGCTTGGGCGCCCGGCGGCCTCATCGGCCCGGACTACGACGGCTGGCACTTCGAGTACGACCCGGTGTACTCGGGTGAGCAGTTGACGTGCGTCTTCACGGACGACTGGATGTGGTCCGCGAAGGAGGGACCGGTCCCGTCGTGGGCGAACGGCTTCGACTTCCTGCTCGTCTCCCCGGTGATCGACGTGTCGGGATGGTCGGCGGGGGTGGTCGAGTTCGATGCGTACTTCTCCAACAACTGGGGAGAGCGCGAGGATTGGTCCCGGGGGGTCGTTCGCGTCCACGACACGAGCCTCGGCTGGTCCCCGTGGGACGGCTTCGACGAAATCATCATTCCGCAGGAGGGGTGGTGGAACCACAACGACCAACACATTCTGACCCCGTTCCTCGGGCCGAACGTGGACTCACTCCAGGTCGCCTGGGAGCTGTTCGACACCAGTGAGCCCGGTTCCAATTCCTGGGGCAAGCACGGCGGCGTGAAGTACTACATCGACAACGTGTCGTTCGGCAGCTTCGACGCGACCGAGACCGTGTTCACCTCGCGAGTGATCGACGTTCTCACCGACACGTTCTCGCGGGTGGACCCCGCACACACGCCGTTCCTGGACAACGCCGAGCAAGGCGACTGGATCGGTCTCGGCGGATCCCGCGCCTTCGAGAACGCCGACTCGCTCACCGTCCACATCGAAGACCTGGACGGGATGGCCTCCGCGACGGTCGGGCTCTTCTTTCGCCACGACGACGGCACCGGACCGGCGGTCGCGAACCAGGTCTGGACGGCGTGGGAGTCGAAGGCGATGGACTTGTCCGTCCCCGACCAGTTCAACACCGGCTGGGGCGACTACCGGATGATCTTCGGCGAAGACTCCGGAATCGCGATCGGCTCGGGCGGCGAGGACGGAACGGGGGCAGCGGACGGCTTTATCTGGAACGCCGGCACGACCGTCCAGTACTACGTCAAGGTCGTGGACGACGCGGCGAACGAAGCGACGTTCCCGGCGACCGCAGCGGACCCGGCTCCGATCTACTTCGAGTGGTCCGTCCTTCCCTTCCGGGTCAACACCTTCG
>JALGZO010000474.1 GCA_025774865.1 bacterium
TGCCGGTGGGATCGAACTGTACGAACCACTCGTTGCGGCGGTTGTAGAGGTTGAACACTTGGAGATACCCCTCGGCGGGCCGACCGAAGATCTTGAAGTCGCGAGTCACGCTCACATCCAGGCGATGATAGGGAAGCAGTCGGGCGCTGTTCTTCTCACCCGGGAGCAATCGGCCTCCTCGCTGCGGCGCTCCGGTCGCAGGATCCCGCAGGTCGTAACGCGCCGTCGCCGGAGTGAACGCCTGGCCCGTGGCGTAGGTGAACGACGCTCCGTAGCGCCATTTCCCACGGCGATAGTTCCCGACGAGGTTCAGGTCGTGACGGCGGTCGTACTTCGGTGCGTACCGGCGACCGCCGTTGACCTCGTCGAACTCGCGGCGCGTCCAGCCCAGGCCGTAACCCACCCAGCCGGTCAGCGCTCCGAGGCGCCGTTGCAGGAAGAACTCGAGGCCGGTCGCGAATCCGCGCCCTCCCGTGGTGAACGCATCGCTCGCCGCCGAGTACTCGCGATCGGCAGACTGCTTGTTGTTGAGCGTGAGGAGGTCGGCCAACTCCGTGTAGTACGCTTCGATGGTGACGTCGTACGTCCTCGTCGGCCGCCATTCGAAGCCGCCAACGGCCTGGATTGATCGCGGCGGCGGGCTCGAGGAGTCCACGGGAAGATAGAAATCCCCGGCCGAAAACCCTTCGGTCGAGACGAGTTGCAGGTACTGGTGGTACAGACCACCCCCGAGTTTGAAGCGCTTGTTCTCGCCGATCGGCCAGCTTCCGGTCAGGCGCGGCTCGACCAGCCAGCGGTTCCCCTCGCTGAACCGACGAACGCGGACCCCGCCGCCGTAGATCGAACCGCCGTCGAGCGTCCACTCGTCCTCCAGGAAGACCGAGAGATCGGTCGGTTGCGATCGAAACTGCGTCTGCTCCGTCAGGTTGAACGTCTCGCGGTATTCGAATTCGTACCAGGAGCCGACGGCCCCCGCGATGACCCGATGCGATTCGCCCGCCGTCCATACGAGATCGCCACGCACGGATGCGTCGCGTAGCCGGTTTTGAACGACGATCGGCGTCGTGAAGATCTGCGCCTTCGTTCGACTGTCGTACTCGCTGCCGGAGAGAAGAAGGGAGCCCGTCACGTTGGCGTTGAAAACGTGAGCGTACTTGCCGGAGTAGGTGAGGTTCCCCCATTCGATGTCGAGGAAGCTGTCCTCGTCGAGATCGAAGAAGAGGTCGTCCTGCCCGAGGTAGGCCGACGCGTGAAACTGGCCGGATCTCGTGGGGCGCGAGAAACGCCCGTTGAAATCGTAGAAGTAGTACGAGGGCAGCGGGCTCGACTCGGTGCTGACGGCGTCCAGGATCGGTTCGAGGTAGGTGCGACGCCCGCTCGCCATGAGAGTGCCGCCGGCGACCGGGCCTTCCAGGAGGAGCCGCCCGGTGATCGTGCTGATGCCGCCGCGGCCCTGAAGCTGCGTCACCTCCTGGCTTCGATTCCGGACGTCCAGGACCGCCCCGATACGGCCGCCGAAGCGGGCCGGAAACGCCCCCTTGTAGAGCCGAACCTGGTCGACGACGTCGGCGTTGAACGTCGAGAAGATCCCGAACGCGTGAGTCGGGTTGTAGACGGTGACCTCGTCGAGCATGACGAGGGTCTGGTCGGGGCCGCCGCCGCGAACGTAGAGTCCGCTCGAGACATCCGACGCGGTCTGCACTCCCGGCAGAAGCTCGAGCGTCCGGATCGGATCCTGCTCGCCGAGAGCGGGGACCGCGTCCAGGGTCTCCCGATCGAACGCCACGACACTGGTCAGCGCCCTGCGCTCCCGATCCAGCGCGTCTGCTCTGACCTCCACTTCTTCGATCGGGCCGGCTGCCCGGGCCGATACAGAGTCGACGGGCGCTTCGGACTCCGCCGTCGACGCGTCCGGGGGCGAAGCGAGGACGAGCCCGAGGGCCAGACGGCGGGTGAGGTGGGCGGCTCCGATGATCTGGCGTCCTCGGCGGGGATGCGTGGGGAAGGGAGACTAGGGTACATCAGCCGCGCCGCTCGCGTCGAGCGAGGCCGGTACGTCCGCCTACGGATCGAGGTCCGCCTCGGGATCGTCGCGCCAGTTGGGGATCCGGACTCGCTCGGGGAACTCGAAGGCCAACTGCAGGTTCTCCGGCCAGACGTGCCGGTTGTAGGTCGACGGCGCGATGCTGCTCCGTCCCGGTGACCGGATGGCGGTCCAGCTGGGGCGGGTGGAGCGAGAACGAGAGTCCAGCGATCGCCACACCACCTCCCCAGGCGAGCCAGCGGAGACGGCGAGGAATGCGAGGGGAGCGTTGAGGATCGGGCCGGGCGGAGCAAGCGTACGATTCAGCCGGACGACAAGCGCCCAGAAAGCAGTGAAGCAGACTGGTCGGTGGAGTGTCATGGTATATAGGGAGCGCGATGCTGAGCCGTGCGATTTGCGGACTCGGCGTCCGGGAGGAGTCGCGACGGAATGCCCCGGCGAGCGATCACCTGCGGAATCCTCAGCCTACTCGTCGGTGCCGGTCTCCTCGACGCCTGTGCGCCCGATCCCGGGCCGCGACCGAATGTCCTGCTCATCTCGATCGACACCATCCGGCACGATTTCGTCGGATCCTACGGCGCTCCGACGGGGCCCACGCCCGCACTGGACCGACTGGCCGGTCGGGGTGTCCTGTTCGAGAACGCGATCGCGACGTCGTCGTGGACCTTGCCTTCTCACATGTCGCTTCTCACCGGACAGTATCCCGCGAGCCACGGCGTGGACGTGGATGGGCGAGCGCTGATCGAGGAGAAGGCCACACTCGCCGAATTCCTCTCGGATCGTGGCTACCGGACGGGCGGGTTCGTCGCGGGCCCCTATCTCCACCGGGCGTACGGGTTCGACCAGGGATTCGACGATTACGTTCACTGTGTTCGCTGGGGCGAGGAACTCAACGACCGGGGCCTCATCAAGAATGTCATCGGCACCAACCTGCGCTCCCACCAGGGCGTCACCAGTCCCGCGACCCACGAGCGAGTGATCGAATGGCTCGCTCAGGTCCCGCGGAGCCAACCCTGGTTTCTCTTCGTGCACTACTGGGACCCTCACCACGACTTCACGGCGCCGCCACCCTACGACCGCTGTCTCGACCCGGGATACTCGGGGAGGTTGACGGGAAACGGCTTCTTGCAGAATCCCAGGGTCGCCTCCGACATGCCGTCCGGAGAGCGCAAGCGACTCCTCGATCTCTACCGGGGAGAGATTCGCTTCACCGACTACTGGATCGATCGGCTACTACGGCGAATCGAGGAGCGCGGCGATCTCGACGAAACGCTCGTCGTCGTCGTCGGCGATCACGGCGAGGAGTTCTTCGAGCACGGGAACAAGGGGCATCGCCGAAACTTGTACGAGGAGACACTTCGCGTCCCGATGATCCTGCATCTGCCGGGCACGTTCGAAGGGGGACGGGTCGTCTCGGAGCCCGTGAGTCTGATCGATGTGTTCCCGACCGTGGCTTCCCGCGTCACGACCGAGCGGTCGCCGGAGGTCATGGGTGTCGACCTGGGATCCCGCTCGTTCTCGCAACGTCCGGGTGTCGTCGCCGAGCTGTTCGGTCGGCACGTGGCCCTCCGGGGAAGTCGTTGGAAGCTGATCCTCGACCACGAGAGCGAGGAGATCGAGCTCTACTCACTGGCGAAGGATCCGGGAGAGTCCACGGAGATGAGCGTGGCCGCGCCGGAGCAGTACGAGAGGCTTGCGGCCATCCTCGCGGCGGGCGATTACGCTCGCTTCGCTCCCTCACTCGTGGCGGAGGCGGAGCTGGATACGGCGACGGTAGAAGCTCTCCGGGCCCTGGGCTACGCGGATTGATCGGGCGGGGGATCGAGCCCGGGCGCTAGGCGTTGGCCCACACCTTGATGCCTCGACGCTCGCGCTCGACCAGGGTGCATTCCCGGAGAGTCTCGGCGAGGTCCTCGAGGTTCCCAACGCCGGCGATGACCAGGCTGGGGACGTCTCGATCGGTGGACTTGAGTCGAAGAGCAGCCTTCCCGACGACTCTCATCCCCAGGGGTCGCAGGAACTCATAGTCGTCGATTCTGAAGAGCTCGATGTTGTGGCGGGTCTTCGACAGGAGACCTCTCTCGATCTGGATTCTCTGTGAGGTGATCCGGTACTTGGTCGAGGCCTTCCGGATCCAGAAGGCCGGAGTCGCGAGGCCGAGAGTCAGGAAGACGGCGACGTATTCGCCGAAGCTGTAGAGCATCGATGGCGATCCGGCGAAGAACTCCCGTTCCGTCTCGGCCGCCCGCTTCCTGGAGAACGCCTCGAGATCTTCACTGCAGAATCGACACTTGAGCGCCGCCGCCTTGATGGTCTCGCCACACACGGGGCAGGCCTTCGTGTCGAGAGGCGCTGCGACTAGCTCGGTCATCCGGACGCTCCTCTTTTCGCGGGCGGCAGCAAGCGATCGTGATCTGCGGACACTCTCTACTTCGAATCAACGGGTGGAGCGAACCCCATATTGAGGGGATTTGTCGGCCTGGCGAAAGCACGGTTTGCGGATGTGCCATGGAAGTGATCTGCAACGAACAACTGCGATAGTGACGTCGGCATCTGTGGCATTAAGTTACCAAGAGATGCAATGATGCACACGCGTGACGTAACGTCTCTCGCAATGACGTCCATGTGCTATCCTGGTGGAGTGAATCCCTGACGCCTCTGGATGAAGTTGGAGTAGCCTAGATGACTCGGCGGTTTGTTCTCGTTGCCTGTTGTATGTTTCTGTGCCTGGCAAGCGGCTGCTTGAATGACGACGGCAGTTCGACTGGTCCCGGTACTCTCGTAGTCAAGCTGACGGATGCCCCGTTTCCGTTCGACTTCGTCGAGTCGGCGAACGTGACGATCGACGAGGTGTCGGTTCGTATCGCCGCCACGGAGGAATCGGCCAGCGGCTTCCAAGTGCTGACCACGGAGCGGCAGCCCGTGAATCTCCTCGAGCTCCAGAACGGCGTCACGACGACGCTCGTGGAGCGGGAGATGCCCGCGGGGGAGATCGATCAGATCAGAATCGTGATCAGCGAGGCTTCGGTCACGTTGAAGGACGGTCGCGTTTTCGACCTGAAGGTGCCCAGCGGCGCCTCGAGCGGCCTCAAGGTCTTCCCGACACCTCCGGTGGTCGTGGCGACGTCTCTGACGACTGAGCTTCTGTTGGACTGCGATGTGAGCGAATCCTTCAAGGCGATTCCCAGGAGTCCCAAGAAGATGTCAGCAATCAGGTCGTTCCAGTTCCACCCGGTTCTCCGAGTGGTCAATCGCTCGGAAACGGGAACGATCTCGGGGAGAGTTCTCACCAACGGGGGAACCACCTTGGACGAGTCCGATGACGCTCCGCTGCAGGGGGTCGCGGTGACGGTCCACGGTGCCGCCGAAGCGCTCACGACGACCTCAACGAACGAAACCGGCGAGTACCGGATCATGGGCCTTCTTCCCGGCGAGTACGAGATCACCGCGGAGAAGGTGGGGTTCGAGGCCGCGAGCCTCACGGCGACCGTCGTGGTGGCGAACGACAACGGTGGGAACGACTTCCACCTCGAGCCGACATTCACGGAGCGAGAGTACGACCCCGCTATCGCGAAGTAAGCGTCGCCGCCCACCGGACGTGAGAGCCCGTGGCCATCAGCGCTGCGGGCCTTCTCAGTCCAGGACGACCACCTTCCGCGTCCCACTCCGTCCCGATCACGGGCTGCCCCGGACCCGACGATCGCTAGAGGAGCCTCTCGACTCGTCGGTGCCGACCGATGCCCCTCAATGTCTCGACGACGTCATCGAAGCAAAGGCCGTGGCCCGCGGACTCCCTGGCCGCTAGCGCGAGGTCGCTTATCGAGAGGACCCCGTGGAGGCGACCTTCGGGGTTCGTCACGGGAAGATGTCGCGAATGACAGTCCCTCATCAGGCTCATCGCGTCCTCGATCGTGTCTTCCTCCGGACACGACGGGACGTCGGAGTTCATGATGCTCTCGACCTTCAGGTCCATCGCGCTCACATGTTGCGACGCCAGGGCCATCGACACGTCGCGGTCCGTGATCGATCCGACAACCTCGTTGTCGTGGCCGACCACCGGTAGGAATCCACAGTTCCCGTACCTCATCAGCCTCGCCGCCGTGGCGAGATCGGTGCTCGGGCGGCAGGCGAGCGGTGGCCGCATCAGTTCCTTCACCTTCATCCCGGTCTCCCTCTCCGACCCTCCTGCGGCCCGGTTACGACTCTACAAACCTTTTCGGGAACGGCACATGATGCACGGGCACCATGGTCGCCGGCGCATCCTGCGCCTGGAAGAGGGAGGCAGTCCCCGGGGAGGCTCGCGAGAACGGCGGCGCCCGGGAGTCTCCTCCCGGGGCGCCGCACCGCCGTAGCTCTTCGATCGCCGGAGTGCGCCCCCGGCCTTAGCGGTAGAGGGCCTTGATCGCGCCGAAGCTCGCACCAAGCACCGGCGTCGGCCGCACGAAGAAGCCCACGTTGTCGACCTGACCTTCGAAGTTCCAACCCGCGCCGCCGATGCGGATCTTCGTGATGGCCTTCGGCTCGGCGAGAGTGCGCATTTGCGCCAGCAGATCGAACGACTGCGGGACCCAGGTGTCCGCCGGAACCTGCGTCGAGTACACGATCCCGTCGCCGCCGGCGACGATCTCCCCGTGGGGAGCCGGTTCCGTCGCCCCGTCGATCCATTCGTAGTAACCGTGCTGCCAGTACCGTTCCCGGTCACCGTCGTCGGTGAAGTAGACGACGATCGAGACCGGATACTCCCAATCGTCGGCCGTCTGGCCGCTGCCGCCGAGATCGTGGTAGAGCACCTTCACGTCGAGGGTGAGGCCGAGAAACTCCACCTGCGAAACGTTGATCATCGGGTTGCACACTTGTTCGATCCCGGTCCAGTCCCCGCTGGGACCGCTATTCCATCGATGCCACGACGTGGACCACGAGCCAGGCATCGTCGGACCGTTGTCCTGCGCCGACGTGACCACGGAGCCCTCGTCGAGAGTGCCCCACCACGTCTCGAGAATCGTCCAGCTCACCGGACACAAGTCGTCGTCAATCGCGTCGAACCCTCCTTCGAAATCTCCATTATGGAACACGTTCGTCGATCCCGCCGGCGCCGTCAGCAAGAGGACGGCGGCCGCGGTCGCAAGGAGCCGCATCATGGACGAGCCTCCTTCCGGTGGATCGGGGCTTCCGGACGCGTCCCGGGCTGTCCGTGAGATCTGACCGGAGGTCCCATCATCGTGGAGCAGGGTCTCGGAGAAAGGCGCGGCGGTCCATGATGGAAGACAGGAAGAGACATGATCGTCATCAGTGCCGAGGAAGGTGGCCCCACTCGCGGGATCCTCAGCGCGAGAGGAAAATCCGGTTGGAGGGAAGACGGGGCCATTGTGCTCGAGCGAATCGTTCAGGAGTTCTAC
>JALGZO010000475.1 GCA_025774865.1 bacterium
CAGCAGCAGCGTCTGGGCCAGGTGCGGATAGAAGAACCAGTTTCGGTAGAGGACGAACGGAGGCGTCGCGACGAAGCAGAGCGCGATTCCCGCCGCGACCGGCCGCGGGAAGTCCAGGCGGCGCAGGATGCCGGCCATCCAACCGCAGGAAGCGAGCCCCGCCGCGACGAACAAGAACCACAGGGGAAGCGCCGGGTTCGCGGGCGCGATCTTCAACGCCAATCCGCCGAGCAAGTTGAGAAGCGGAGGTTGCGCGTGCAAGTACCAGAGGCTCTCGACGAGTCGATCTTGTAGGAGCGGCGGATCGAGGAACTGCGCGAAGTAGTCGAGCGTATCCGCCCGGAAGCGAACGCGCGTCGTTCCGTAGGCGAGGTGGACGGCGGCGTAGCCGAGAATCAGAGATCCGCGATAGATCCACTCGCGCTTCGGTGCCCGCAGGAAGCCTCGCAAGTCACCTCCTCCGTCGCCAGGAGAGATAACTCCATCGCGCGGGTCGTGTCCCGTCATGATTCCGGCCCCGAGGTTGCCGGCGCCGCCCCGGCGCCCTATGCTGTCCGGCGACCGCACACTTCCTCGGAGAACCGATGTCGTCCACCCGGACCCGCGAGCTCGAGATCATCATCGCGCACAGCGCCGGCACGTGCTTCGGCGTCGAGGACGCGATCGCGATGGCCCAGGAGCAGCGTCAGCCGATCCTCGGGCCCATCGTCCACAACCCGATCGTCGTGGAAGACCTGGCGAACCGCGGCATCCCGATCCTCGAGCGCTACTCGGATCTGGACGAGCTCAGCGAGGCGGGCGTCTCGGAGGTCGTGATCACGGCACACGGCTATCCGAAGGAACTGAAGGAGGACCTCGACCGTCGCGGCCTCGAGTACCACGACGCCACCTGTCCGGTCCTCCTCAAGTGGGTCTACACCAAGATCCGCCGCTTCGAGGAAGAAGGCTACTCGGTCATCCTGATGGGGAATCCCGATCACGCGGAGATCATCGCCAGCCGTTCGTACGGGACCGGAATCCAGGTCGTGTACACGGACGAGGATGTGGCCGACCTCCGCGACGATCTCGGCGACCGGACCGTCGCGATCTGCCAGACGACGATCACGCGGGAGAAGTTCCAGTACCTCGTCGAGGCCGTTCGCCGGACGAAGTACCCCAACCTCAAGGCGATCGACACCCGCTGCAAACCGGTGAAGAACCAGCAGGAAGCGGTCGAGCGCCTCGCTCAGTGGGTCGACGCGATGATCATCGTCGGCGGCTTCAATTCCTCCAACACCACGAATCTCGCCCGTATTGCGAAGAACTACCTGCCGGACCGCACTCATCACATCGACTCGGTCGACTTGCTCGAAGAGCGATGGCTCGACGACGTCAGCCACCTCGGTGTCGGCGGCGGTACGTCGACCCCGAAGGAGCAGATCCAGGCGGTCCAGCGACGGGTGGCCGAGCTCTTCGACGGGCGCGTGCGGTATCGTCGCGAGGATCGGGACGGCGAGCTGATCAAAGACGACTTCGGCGAGGACGACGAGATCTAGATTGCATCGATTGACCCACTCCCCGTCGCCGGTCATCATTCCCACATGCTGAACCGTGCTCATCGCCTCGCCTTCCTCAAGGTGTTGGCCGCCGTCGCGTGGGCCGACGGGGTCGTGGAAGAGGACGAGCGCAACCGAATCAAGGTCTTGTTCAACGGCTTCGAGCTCGACCCCGCCGATCGCGGCGAGATCGACCGGCTGCTCGAGCGTCCCGTCTCGTTCGAGCGCGCGCTCGAACTCACGAAGGAGTTCGCGGGCGTGATCGGGCCGCCGGGGCAACGCAAGCGACTCCTCGCCGAGATCGAGACGATGCTCGGTGGCGAATCGGGCCGGACGCCGGAGGAGGTCGATCTCCTCGAGCACGTCCGAGCCATCCTCTCATCGCACACGGTCGTCGACGGTCTCGTGGAGAAGATGCGTGGTCTCTTCTCGAAGACCTTGTTTTCGAAGCGGGAGGCCGCTCCCACCGGAGCGTTGACCGAGTTCGCGCGCAACGCCGCGCTCCGGCGAGTGGAGCAATTACTCCGCGACCGCGGCCGCACGCTGGACGGCGATCCGGCCGCCTGGAATCGCGCCACCCTTCTCGGGGTCTTGCTCGCGCACATCGCTCACCTTCACGAGGGGTGGCACACCGGCGAGCGGGAGATGGTCGATCGCATCCTCGCGGAGCATCTCGGTCTGGACGAAGCGTCGCGCGAGATCCTCCTCACCGTGATAGAAGAGGAGCGCGAGCGCGACACCGATTTGCAGCGGATCTGTTCCGAATATTGTCGCGTCTCGACCATGAATGAGCGCCTCGATATCGTCGACGCGCTGTTCGCGGTCGCCTCGGCCGACGCGGTCGTGACGAAGCGGGAGGTGGAGCAGATTCGACAAATCGCCCACTTCCTCTGGATCTCGAATCCCGAGTACCTCGGAGTCCGCGACCGCTGGCGGGAACGGATCGAGACGTGACGGAGCGCGGACGTCTGGAAGAGGCCTTCCTCCTCGCCGCCGAGCTCCACCGTGGGCAGCAACGCAAGCGGTCCGGCATTCCGTATCTCGTCCACCTCATGGCGGTGGCCGCTCTCGTGGCGGAGTACGGCGGCAACGACGATCAAGTGGTCGCGGGTTTCCTGCACGACGCCGTCGAGGACGCCGGCGGGGCGCGCGTGCGAGAGATGATCCGCGAGCGGTTCGGCGACGCCGTCGTGACGCTGGTGGATGGTTGCACCGACACGGACGAGGATCCGAAGCCGCCGTGGCGACCGCGCAAAGAAGCGTACCTGGAGCGTCTTCGCGGCGAGACAGACGCGGTGCGCCTCGTGAGCGTCGCGGACAAGGTGCACAACTCGCGCTCCATTGTCGCGGCTCTGCGGGCCGGCGAGAACATCTGGAAGCACTTCCAGGGCGGCAAGGACGGCTGCCTCTGGTACTACCGCGAGATCCTGCGCGTGGCCGGAAACGGCTGGCACCACCCGATCCTCGACGAACTCGCTCGAACGGTCGACGTCATGCACGAGCTCGCCGACGCCGAAGACGCGTGAGCGCCGCCCCGCGATTCGTCAGTGAGCCGATCCGGCCGAGCTCCCCACCCGTATCGGCCTCCGCGCTCGCGGCGGGCGCCCCGAGCCTCCCGGAGGGCTTCACGTGGCGCGGCATGGAGCACCGGATCGCCGAGGTCCTCGGGCATTCGAAGGTCATGGACGAAGAGTCGTTCTCCGGCCAATCGTACGTGCGCCGCCACCGCTACCGGTTGCGAATGGAAGACGGGGCGGTATGGACCGTCTACTTCGTCCGCCATCCGCCACGGTCCGGAACCCGCAGCCCGAAGGCGCCTCGCTGGTATCTGCAGACGATCGAAGAGGCTACCGGTCGATACCCGGGTTAGCACCCGGGGGGAAGCGAACCGAGGCGGCCGCCCGGGGCCGGCCTGGGCCGGCTCGCCCGAACGAGCACGTCGTAGCCGAGCGGGCGCACGCGAACCTCGACGTCCCGGAAGAGCTCGCGGAGAAGGGGCTCGAAGTCGGTCTCGGAACGCACTCCGAACCGGCCGAGCCACCAGTGGAGAATCGGATCGAAGGGGGCCGCGGGTCCGCGGAGGGGATGGAAGTCCAGAATGACGAGAACTCCGTCGGGCGTCAGATGACGATGCATGTTGCGCACGGCGTCCCGCCAGTCGTCCATCATCGAGAGCCCGTACGTGCAGACGATCCTCTCGGCGGTGGCGGGCAACGTCACCGTTGCCGCGTCTCCGAGAACGAGGTGTACGTCGCCGAGCTTGCGCGCGGCGCGCTCGAGCATAGCGTCCGAGCAATCGATCCCGGTGATCCGCGCCGGACTCGAGCGCCTCAGGTGAGACACGTTGAGACCGGTGCCGCACGCGAAGTCGATCACGCGATCCCCTGCTCGCACGTCCAACCACTCCACGGCGGCTCGTCGATCGGGCAGGATGAAACGCCGGGTGGCGTCGTAGAATCTCGCATGTCTTCGATAGAGCTCGTCGACGCGAGCGGTATCGGGCACGGCCTTCCCTCCGGCCGCCACCCTACCGTGAATCGATCGACGCAGCGACAAGCGGTCCGCCGATGGGGGCACCCGACGACGGGATCCCATCGCAGACTCACCGCGAGAATGGAGTTTCGTTCATGAGGATGCTGCCCCGCTGGGGCGCCTGGCTGTCTCCGGCCCTCGCCTGGGTCGCCTCGTCCTGTACCCAGGTGGTCCGCGAGGAGGACCTCTTCCACCCGGAGCGATATCGCGCACTCGAAGGCGATCAGTACCGGCGCGCCGTGGAGATCTCGGCGGCCGACGGCGCCGTCCTGCGCGGCTGGTTCGTCCACGCTCCGGAGAACCAGCGCACCGTCATCTATTTCTACGGAAACGCCCAGACGGCGCGATCGTCCGAGAGCACGACATACTGGTTGTCGCGCTCGCTGCACTGCAACGTTCTGACCGTGGACTACCGCGGCTACGGCGCGAGCGACGGCAATCCGGCGTTCCGACCGATGCTGCAGGATGCGGTGTCACTTTACGACGCACTGAGTGACATGTTGCCCGAGCCGCAGCCCGTCATCGCGTTCGGGCGGTCGATCGGAACCGTGTTCGCGACGCACCTCGCGCGCGAGCGGCCGCTCGCAGGACTCATTCTCGCGGCGCCGCCCACGGGCGCCGAGGGCGCGGTGCAAGCGACACAGGCACGCGTCCCCATTCCGTTGCGTTGGTTCCTCCGGTTGCGCGCCGACGATTCTCTCACCGCGCTCGATCTCCAGCCGATCGAGGTGATTCGAGAAGTGACGACGCCGCTTCTCGTCATCCATGGGCAGCGCGACGACACCGTTCCGTTCGAGCACGGGCAGCGCATCCATGCGGCGGCGGGCTCGCCGGAGAAGCGCTGGCTTCCGCTTCCCGACAAGGGCCACTCCGACTGGGACATCTTCGACGCGCCGATCACCCAGGCGCTGCGATCCTTTCTCGACACGCATGCAGGCAGCTGATTCACTCTGTCGATGAAACAGCGTCCGCTTTACGCCGCGACGATTGCTCTCCTCGTCATCATCTGGGGTACCACCTGGGCGGCGATCCGGATCGGATTGCAGGGAGTGCCGCCGTTCACGGGCGCCGCGATCCGCTTCGCAGTGGCCAGCGCCGTCATGCTCGCGGTCGCTCCGAAGTTCGGCGTCAAGTGGGGAAGACAGCCCCGCGAGAAGACTCTTTGGGCGATGAACGGCGTCCTCTTCTTCTGCGTTTCATACGGAGTGGTGTACTGGGCGGAGCAGTGGGTGCCCTCCGGTTTGAGCTCCGTGCTGTTCGCTTCGTTTCCGTTGATGGTGGCGATCCTCGCACACTTCCTTCTTCCCGGGGAACGCCTGACGCCGACGGCCACGGTCGGCGTGCTCCTGGGTTTCGCCGGAGTCGCTACGATCTACTCCGAGGATTTCGCCCTGCTCGGCGGCCGGCAGGTCGCGTTCGCCGCACTCGTGTTTCTGATCTCGCCGATCTGTTGCGCGGTCGCGAACACCTACGTGAAGAAGTGGGGCGGTGAGATCCACCCCATTTCTCTGACGACCGCGTCGATGCTCGTCGGGGCCGTCGTGCTCGGCACGATTGCCGCCACCGTCGAGCGCGATCTCCCCATGACCTTCGACGCGGTGTCCGTCGGCTGCATTCTGTATCTCGCGATCTTCGGCACGGCGGTGACCTTCGGCCTGTACTTCTGGTTGCTCAAGAAGTTGCCGGCCACGAAGGTCTCGCTCATCGCGTACGGAACGCCGGTCGTCGCGATGACGGTCGGATGCGTATTCCTGGACGAGCCGTTGACGATGAGGATCGCCATCGGAGCGATCGGCGTGCTCGCGGGGACATGGATCGCCGGACGGGCGAAGCAGCGAGTCACCGCCGCGGGGGAGCGGGTGTGAGGGCGTCGCCCGGGGAGACGGCGGGTGTCATCGCGCCTCCTCCCCTGTTGTTGCTCGCCGCCGTTCTCCTCGGATTCGGTCTGCACCGGCTCCTGCCCCTGCCGCTCGTACCGCCCGCGATCGAGAAGCCGCTCGGGGCCATCGTCGTGGGGGCCGGCGTCGTGCTGCTCGGGGCGGCGGTTCGGGAGTTCGTTCGCGCCGGAACTTCGGTGGAAACCCGCCGGCCGAGCACCTCGCTCGTGACCGGCGGTCCGTACCGCTGGACGCGCAATCCGATCTACCTCTCACTCGCGATTCTGCAGCTCGGGTTCGCTTCCCTCGTGAACAGTGTCTGGCTCGCAGCGATGATCGCGCCGCTCGTCTTCGCCCTCCACTTCGGCGTGATTCTTCGCGAAGAGCGGTACCTCGCGAAGCGAATGGGACCGGACTATGAGAGGTACCTGAAGACGGCGCGCCGCTGGATCTGACGAGCTCGACTCAGTCGGGTCACCGGTCAGGCTCGGCCGGCACGAGTTGCCGGATGCGTCCGCTCCCGAGATCGGGCGCACTCTCGCCGGGGCGCGCAGCATACCGCACACCCGCCACCGGCAACCGTTCGAGGTACCGACGGTAGAATTCGCCGAGCCTCCACACGATCTGGGTCTGCCCGCGGTTCGCGACCGGGGCGAGAAACTCGACGCGCGGGTGCTCGTCCGTGTTGAGTCGATCCGGACGCAGCGCCGTCCAGTCGCCCGCGTACAGGTCCAGGAGATCGTCCACGTCGACCAGCACTGCGTCGTCCCAGCCCGGCGACGCCTGGAGTGACGCCAGACGACGCTCGAGCGCGGCGCCCTCGAGCGCGAGCGGCGCCTCCGAGCCGACGAGGAGCAGGAGCGCCTGCCAGTCGCCGAACTCACCGCGCCAGAGCGTCGTCACCGGGAACACGCTCGCGAAGCTGTCGGCGATCAGGAGGAAGTCCTCGAGCCCGACTTGGTACAGCGCGACCCACTGGGCGAAGATTCCGCCGGCCGCGAGCCGCATGCGGCCCGTTCGGTAGTGCTCCACCGTGTAGAGGTAGCCCGTCTCGCTGTGCCACGGGAAAAAGAGATCGGCGATGATCACGTCGAACGACTCCTGCGTGGCGGCGAGGTGATGCCGGGCGTCGTTCACGATGACGCGGCTTCGCG
This sequence comes from bacterium, assembly GCA_025774865.1. GTDB lineage: Bacteria > ARS69 > ARS69 > ARS69 > ARS69 > JALGZO01. The sequence goes on from JALGZO010000475.1 coordinate 7,099, forward strand.
GATCATCGAGCGACCCGTCCCCGGGCTCGGCGAAGAGCAGGGCGGCCTCGACGACCTCGGGAACGAGCTCGACGACGTCGGAACGCTCGATCGACTCGTGGCGAAGAGCGGAAGATGACGTGATTCCCGTCCCCAGACCGAGGAAGGCGACCCTCTTGGGCTCGGGGTGGAGTAGTAGCGGTAGGTGCGCCTGTCGCCGCTCGGACTCGGCGCCGATCGTCGACCCGTGTACGTACTGGCGGTCCTGACGCA
>JALGZO010000476.1 GCA_025774865.1 bacterium
AGATCGTGCGACCCGTACGATCGTGAACGAGAGCGTCCGCCGGGATCTCGACGCCGGCTCCGAGCACCTGGATCCGGCCGTCACGGAGCACGATCGTTCCGTCGATCGGCTCCGCCCCCGGCCCCATCACGATCCGAACGCCGGTGACCGCATGCACCTGAGAGGGCTCCCCCGCGATATCGGCCACAACCGGCGGGGCCGTCCAGATGACCGCGAGAGACGCGAGAACGAGGGTCGATTTTCGAAGTGACAGGGTGACCGCTCCTGAGGGCCCCAGGAAGAAGGGCCGCGCCAGAATAGCGGATTCGCGCGGGCGTGAATACGCCCTCCAGGAGCCCCCGGGAAGCGCCGTCATAATAGTGGAGTAACGAATCCTCTATTTGCTAGAATCTGATCGGGGGAATCGAAATCCCTATCATCATTGACCCTCGCTCCCTGGAGGAGCCATGGAATCCCTGACCGCTCCCGCCGCGGCTCGCGAGGGCGAGTGGAGCTCGCGGCTTGCCGTCTTCGTCGCGGGTCTGTTGCTGTTCGAGACGATCTCCGGACTGAGCATCTGGCTCCTTCCGTTCAGCGTACCGAACCAGTTCTCGGTGCTGTTGCACACCCTCGGCGGATTGCTTTTCCTCGTCCCCTTTCTCATCTATCAGACGCAACACTGGCTCAACTACCGGAGCCGGGCGTGGTCTCACTATCTGCTCACGGGATACGTCGCATTCGCCGCAGTGACGATCAACGCCGTGTCCGGCGTGATCCTGACCGTGCAGGGACTGCTGGCGACTCGAATCAGCTATTTCTGGGACATGGTTCACATCGTCACCACGGTTGCGATCGTGGCGTTCCTCGTTCCCCATATCGTCATCGTCTTGATCCGCGACCGGCAGAGCCGCGCCGAGAAGGCGCAGAGCGTGCTGCGCGCGGAGCGGAACTGGGTCTTCGGCGTGCTCGGAATCACGGTCGTCGGCTACGTCATTCTGGGCGGCATGACCTGGTTCTACCAGCCGACCGAATGGGCGAACGAATTCCCCGCGGACTACGAGTACGACGAGGAGCTCGGTCCGTTCCGCCCGAGTCTCGCGACCACCGCGTCCGGCGGCGCTTACGACGACCGGTCGCTCACCGGAAGCGCGAGCTGCGGCTCACGTGATGGCGCAGCAGAACGGACCGCAATCCACCCGGTATTGCGGCGGCTGCCATGACCCCGCTTCGCTTTTCGCGGGGACCAAGAACGTCTTCGCGGAGGACCTCTCGAGCGTTCGCGGGCACCAGGAAGGTGTCTCCTGCCTCGTCTGTCACTCGATTCGCGAGACGGATCTCAAGGGCAACGCGAACTACACGATCGTCCAACCCGAGCGGTACATCTACGAGACGGAGGAAGGCGGGTCGGCGAAGTTGCTGTCGGACTTCCTCATCCGAACGTATCCGAAGAAACACATCGACGTGTTTGCCAAGCGCCTCTTCAAGACGCCGGAGTATTGTGCGGCGTGCCACAAGCAGTTCATCGACCAAGAGGTGAACAAGGTCGGTTGGGTTCAGCTCCAGAACCAGTACGACAACTGGCGAAAGAGCAAGTGGAACCCCGAGGGTGAACCGGACAAGGTCGTCGAATGCCGCGAGTGTCACATGCCGTTGCAGGAATCGAACGATCCCGCGTCCGGCGACGAGCTCGACAGCTACCGCTTCGCGAGCGACGGGAAGCACCGCGATCATCGTTTCATCGGCGCGAATTCCTTCGTTCCGCAAGCGCTCCAGCTGGAGAATGCGGCGGAGCACACGGCGCTCACGGAGGCCTGGCTGAGAGGCGAGCGGCCCATCCCGGAGATCGAGTACAAATGGGCGGCGGGCCCCGCCGTGGGCCTCGAGCTGGAGTGCCCGGACACGGTCCAACCGGGCGAGGACGTGAAGCTCAGGGTCGTCATCACCTCGAACAAGGTGGGGCACGACTTCCCGACCGGCCCGCTGGACATCATCCAATCCTGGATCAACGTCGAGGTGACGGACGATAACGGTGAGGTCGTCTTCGCGAGTGGACACGTGGACGAGAAGCACTTCATCGAGCCGGGCTCGTTCATGTTCAAGGCCGAGCCAGTGGACCGATACGGCAACCTGATCGACCGGCACAACCTGTGGGAGATGGTGGGGGTCCGGTACCGTCGCGCGATCTTCCCCGGCTTCAGCGACGCGGCGAGCTATGCATTCGCGTGTCCCGCGGAGCTGGCCGAGAAGGCGACGGCCGGGGAGCAAGTCGGTCGCGATTTCGAGGTCGCGACTCCGTATCAGGGAGGCTCGCTCCACGTGAAGGCGCATCTCGACTACCGGAAGGCGGATCAGTACCTCCTGAACTTCATCTTCGGAGAGGATTCGGGGATCACGGCGCCGGTCATCCGGATGGCGTCGACGGAGAAGACGATCCGGATCGAGGGAACCTAGTGTCTCGACGCCAACGGCTGCTGCGACAGACGTTGGTGTATTGCTCGATCCCCGTCGTACTCGTGACCGCCTTCGTGATCTGGCGGCGGACGGCGGACGACGCCCCGTACGTCGCCGGTGAGGAGACCGAAGGGATCACGCGGGTGCTCGACCGGGAGTCGGCGCAGCCCGAGTGCCCGCTTCGGTTCACGGAGGTGACCGAGGCGGCGGGGATCGACTTCCGGCACTTTCCGTTCCGACGAACGAGCCAGCTCCCCGAGGACATGGGCTCCGGTGCCGCCTGGGCCGACTACGACGGGGACGAACGGACGGACCTCTTCCTCGTCAACATCGCGGCGCCGGTCGGCGCCTCCGCCGAGGACTTGTCGAGATCCACGGCCACCGACCGGCTCTATCGAAATCTCGGCGACGGGACGTTCGAGGACGTGACCGAATCGGCGGGCGTGGGCGCGGCTCACGTGGGTAACGGGGCGGCGTGGGCGGACTACGACGTCGATGGCGATCCGGATCTCTTCGTCACGTCTTGGGGCGAGAACATCCTCTGGGAGAACCGGGGCAACGGCACGTTTGCGGACGTCACAGAGCGCGCCGGGCTCACGGGCGAAGGTTTCTGGGCGGGCGCGGACTGGGGTGACTTCGATCTCGACGGCGATCCGGATCTCTACGTGTGCGGCTACCTGCAGTACGAGCCTCAGGATCCGGAGGATATGGCGCGCATCGCCGCCGAGTCCGACTTCCCGTTCACGCTGAACCCTTCGTCGTGGCCGCCTCACCCGAACCGTTTCTACGTGAACCGGGGCGACGGCACGTTCGAGGAACGGGCCGCGATGGCCGGCGTGCTCGGCGAGAACGGAAGGAGCCTCGGCGCCGCGTGGACGGATCTCGACGGGGACGGGCTCCTCGATCTCTACGTCGCCAACGACGTCTCCGACAACGCGCTGTATCGCAACCGCGGTGACGGCACGTTCGAGAACGTGAGTTACGAGGCCCTCGTCGCCGACTACCGCGGGGCGATGGGGCTCGCGGTCGGCGACTGGGACGGGGACCTCGATCTCGATCTCTTCGTCACGCACTGGATCGCGCAGGAGAACGCGCTCTACTCCAACCTGCTGAAGGATCTCGCCGGGGGTGGGGAGAGCGACCAGCTGATGTTCGTGGACGACGCCGATCGCGTCGGGCTCGGGCAGGCAGCGCTGGACAATATCGGGTGGGGTACGGGCTTCGTCGACCTCGACCTCGACGGCTGGCTCGATCTCTTCGTCGCCAACGGGAGCACGTTCCAGGAACGCGACGATCCGTCGCGGCTGGTCCCGATGGACCCCCACCTCTACTGGAACCGGGGCCCCGAGGAGGGCTTCTTCGAGGTCGCGGAAGCCGCCGCACTTCGCACCGATCCCCCCGGCGTGGCGCGTGGCGCGGCGTTCTGTGACTACGACGCCGACGGGGATCTCGACCTTCTGATCTGTCGTCACGGTGGGCGTGCGCGGCTCCTTCGCAACGACTCCCGTCGCGGACACGGCGTGACCCTCCGACTGCGGGATGCGGCCGGACGATCCGCGGCCGCCGGAACCCGGATCGTCACACACGCGGGGGGCCGCGCTTTCCTCCGGGAGTTCGGCGGCGGACCGTCCTACTTGTCTCAGCACGCGTCCGATGTCGTCACCGGGCTCGGGGAAGTCACGCGGGTCGACAGCGTCGAGGTGACATGGGCCGGAGGGTCGCGCGAAGTCTGGCGCGATCTGGGGGTCGATCGAACGTGGGTCCTCGAATCGGGTGCGGCACCCGCGCTCGTCTCGAGCGGTGGGGCCGGATCCGAGGGGATGACTCGCGAAGAAATCCGCCGCTTCTGGAAACTGAAACGCGAAGCCGACGATCTCGTTCTCGCCCGGCGATGGGAGGAGGCCCTCGCGGCTCTGGACCGGGTGCTGGCGCTCGACCCCCATCACGAGGACTCGCTCTATGGTCGTGGGAACTGCTTCCTCGAACTCGGACGGTACGGCGACGCCGAGCAGGCCTGGCGGGAGCTCGTCCGGGTGAATCCGGCCGCCGCCCGCGCCTGGCTGCAGATCGGGCTCGTCCACTCGCTCCCCGCGGCCGGAGACCTGTTCGATCTGGCCCGGGCCGACGAGGCTCTCCAGGAGGCTCACCGGATCAACCCCGAGAGTTCGGGCCCCTTGATCCTCCAAGGAGAGGCCGCGCTCGCCCGCGGCGATTTCGCCGCCGCGGAGTCCATCCTGACGTCGGCGTGGAACATGAACGCTCAAGCCACCTCGGCGCTCTATCTTTGCGGATACCTCGCGTGGAAGCGCGGTGAGCAGGAGCCGGCCCATGAGCTCCTCGGCCGGGCCGTCCAGTCCCTAGCCCGCTCGGCTCCGAAGCACGGCGTCCTCGGGGAGGGCGACACGAAGTCGGCAGACCTGGAGACCGATCGCCGCCGATCGGCCGGACGGCGCCTCTTCGCGGAGTGCTTGGATTTCCTGCGGGAGGCCGGGCCCGACGTCGACCCCGTGGCGGCCTTCTCCCGGGTGGACGAGCAGCTCGCCCGACTGCCCTGACGGGCCGCGAATCTGCCGTGAAACGCCTCAGGGGCGCTAGCGGCCCTATTCTTGACCTTCAACTCCGGAATAACTACCTTGCGACGGCCCTCGCGGAGGAGAATCCGATGCCGTTGCCGCCGTACAAGATCAAGGTCGTGGAGCCGGTCCTCGTCTGGGGCCGCGAGACCCGCCTGGAGCAGGCCCGCCGGGCGGGCTTCAACCTGTTCCAGATCCCCGCCCGCTTCGTCGCCGTCGACTTGCTCACCGACAGCGGCACCTCGGCGATGAGCGATCGCCAGTGGGCCGGCATGATGCGAGGCGACGAGGCCTACGCCGGGAGCGACAACTACTACCAGCTGGAGCAGGCGGTCCGGCAGATCTTCGGATTCCGTCACGTCATCCCGACGCACCAGGGACGGGCCGCCGAACACCTGCTCTTCTCCGTGATGGTCGGGCGCGACGACGTCATCCCGTCGAACCATCACTTCGATACGACTCGCGCCAACATCGAGGTGGCGGGAGGAGAGGCCGTCGACCTCGCGGTGGAACAGACGGACGACCTCGGATCGCAGCACCCCTTCAAGGGGAACATCGATCTCGCTCGCGCCGAGCGGCTCGTCCGGGAGCTGGGTCGCGACCGCGTTCCGCTGGCGATGATCACGCTCACCGATAACACGGGCGGCGGGCAGCCGGTCTCGCTCGAGAACCTCACCGCCTACCACCGGCTGCTCGATGAGCACGGCATCCCCCTCTTCATCGACGCGTGCCGGTTCGCGGAGAACGCGTACTTCGTCCGCGAACGGGAAGGTGCCCACGCGGGTCGGTCGATCCTGGACATCACCGCGGATACGTTCTCGCTCGCCGAGGGATGCACGATGAGCGCCAAGAAGGACGGACTGGCGAACATCGGAGGTTTCCTGGCGCTCCGCGAAGAGGCGCTCGCGCGCAAGATCAAGGAACGGCTCGTCCTGTACGAAGGATTCGAGACGTACGGCGGCTTGGCCGGCCGCGACCTCGAAGCGGTGGCGATCGGGCTGCGAGAGGTCGTGGACGAGCATTACCTGGCCCATCGGATCGAGCAGGTCGCGTACCTCGGCGAGCGACTTCGTGAGAACGGAATCCCGGTGCTCGTCCCCTTCGGCGGTCACGCGATCTACCTCGACGCCGCCGCGTTCCTGCCGCACGTCCCGCGCGAGCTCTATCCGGGGCAGGCGCTCGCCGTGGCTCTCTATCTCGAGTCGGGGATTCGATCGGTGGAGATCGGCGGCGTCATGTTCGGCAAGAAGGATCCCGAGACGGGAGAGCTACTCTTGCCGAGGCACGAGCTCGTCCGGCTCGCGATTCCGCGACGCGTCTACATGACGGAACATCTCGACTTCGTCGCCGAAAGCCTCGCCCGTCTTCACGAGAGGCGGGAGGAGATCGGGGGGTTCGAGTTCGAGTACCAGGCGGACGTCCTGCGGCACTTCACGGCGCGGTTCCGACCGGCGCGGAGCGCACCGAAGCCGTCGAAGATCTCGATCGAGGATTGAACGGTCGGTGTCGGTCGGCGGCTCGAGACGCTCGGCCGCCCCGTCCACGCTCTACCGCAGCCAGATCATGCGGCGCGAGGCCGTCGGCGTCTTACCCGTCTCGAGACGGTACAGGTAGACGCCGCTCGCCACGGGTGACCTTCGTTGGTCGAGGCCGCGCCACGCGACCGAGTGAATTCCCTCGTCGCGGAACTCGTCCACGAGAGTCGCGACCAGCCGTCCCTGCAGATCGAAGATCGCCAATCGGGTCGCTCCCGCCGCCGGCACCCGATACCGAATCACCGTCGTCGTCCGCGCCGGGTTCGGGCGGTTCTGGAAGAGCAGCGGCGTCCGGCTCGCGTCGGCGAGGTCTCCCACCGCGGTCACGATCGTCGACCACTCCTCTTCCTCCATGAGGTGACCGAAGTACGGCGGCGCGACGTCCGTCAGCGGGTTTCCGAAGCCGTCTTCGGTCCAGCCCTTCGCGTCGACGAGAAAGCGGAACGAGCGACGGTAGATCAACCGCGCCCTCGCTCGCAGTGTGCCGCCGCCCGGAGGAACCTGGAACGTGTATTGCGTGACGTCCGTGGCGAGGGCGGGAATGCGATTGTCGAAGAGGATGCCGGTGGCGTCGGTGAAGAACGTCGGACCGTGACCGCCCGAGTCGTGGACCACCTTCGCGTAGAACTTGCCGGGGAGGCCGGCGTAGTAGCCCTGCCCCGGGTCCCCGATGCCTCCGAGATCGTGCACCACCTGGGCGCTGTCGGCCTCGAGCGGCATCCCGTCTTCCTCACGCCACGCCTCGACCAGGAGGATCATGTTCCGGATCGTGGTGCCCGTCGGAACGTGGTGCCCCGTCTGGTCGTTCGTGATCGACACCTCGAGGTCGAGATCGAGTCCATTGACGACGCCCTGAATCGTCATCGCGACGGCGTTCTCGAGATAGACGGGGGTCGTCCCCTCGATTCGGTGATGGCGAATCGTCTCCGGATCGCGTCGCGGAACCTCATTGTCCAGGTTGCACGCGTAGACGCCCCCGTACGAGGGCATGTGACAGTCGGTGCAGGACGCGTAGAACGGGGACTCCGGATCCGCGTAGGGCGTCACGACCCACTCGCCGTACGTCGGCTCGGAAATCACCCCGTTCGCCTCCTCGAAGTCGCCGTCGCCGTCCGGGTCGTTCTTGTCCTGGTGACATGAGGCGCACATCGCGGCGTCCAGCTGAGGCTGGTAGGAAGGCCGCATCCACGGGGGGCCCTGGAAGCTGGTGTCGCCGAGGGTGCCGTATTCCACCGGCCCCGACGCCATCGAGGGCCGCGTGATGGTCACGACGCCGGGGTAGATCCCCGGGAAGTTCGTCATCGACTCGTCGATGTGAGCGAACTTGTGACAGACCTCGCACGACACCCCGTGGAGCGCTCCCGTGGAGAGGCTGTCGATGTCCTCGAGGGCGCGGAACGGCGCCTGGATCCATGGCTCGGGTTGGTGACAGGAGGCACACTCGGACTCGGGGTTGGTGGCAGCGTGCTCGGAGTCGCGCGTGTAGACGAACCCGCCCAAGCCGCCCGCGGTGCCCGTACCGTTGTAGACGTCGTAAACCCACGCGTTGGTGCCCGCTTTCGCCATCGGAGAGTCGTCCCAATGGTCCACTTGCACATTGTGGCAAGCACCGCAGGAGTTGGGCGCCACGAACATGTAGGTGGTGTCCTCTTCCTGGGGTATGGGCGAGAGCTCGATCTCGAGGTCGGGCATCGGCGCGTCGACCGTATGCCCCACGTTGTAGAAGCCCTTCAAGGCCGCGACGATCACCAGGCCGGTTCCCGTGGCGCCGGGTAGGTCGAACGTGCCGTCGGGCGCCGAGATCGTCGACACCGTCGTTGCCTGCAAGGTCACGAGAGCACCGCCGGCGGGCAACTGGGTCG
>JALGZO010000477.1 GCA_025774865.1 bacterium
ATCGCGCGCATGCGCGCCGACGATCTCCTGGTCCAGGCGTTCCCGGAAGTGACCGCGTGTCCGGAGAACCTGCCGCCGGGATCGCTCCCCGTGCCGACCGACCACCCGATCGTCCGGCAGACGATCGACGATTGCTTGACGGAGGCGATGGACGTCGACGGCTTCCTCGAGGTGATCCGAGGCATCCACGACGGGCGCATCGAGACGAGCGGCGTCGACACGGCGGAACCCTCCGAGTTCGCGAAGGGAATCCTGAACGCGATGCCCTACGCGTTCCTCGACGACGCGCCGCTGGAAGAGCGCCGCACCCAGGCGGTGCTGAGCCGCCGGGCGCTCGACCCGAAGACCGCGGACGAGATCGGCGCGCTCGATCCGGGCGCGGTCGCTCGCGTGCGAGAGGAAGCGTGGCCCGATCCGCGTGACGCGGAAGAAGTTCACGAGGCGCTCCTCGGTTCGTCGCGGACGAGGAGGCCGCGGACTGGCGCGAGTGGCTCGAAGAGCTGCGGTCGGCCGGACGCGTGACGCGCGACGGCGACCGGTGGTTCGCGGTCGAGGCCGCGCGCGACCCCGTGGAAGTGATGCGCGGACGCATGGAGGCGCTGGGGCCCGTCTTCTCGGACGCACCCGAGCTCCTGGAGCTGGAGTCGAAGGGAGTGGTGCTCCGTGTCCGCCTCGACGGCCGCGAGGGCTGGTGCGATCGGCGGCTCCTCGCGCGCATCCAGCGCTACACGCTCGATCGGCTGCGCCGAGAGATCGAACCGGTCTCGACGGCGGTGTTCCTTCGCTTCCTCGCGAGCTGGCAGCACGTCGCCGAAGAGGACCGGCTCGACGGTCCGCGCGGCGTCGCGGAGGCGCTCGGGCAGCTCGCCGGCTTCGAGGCGCCGGCCGCGGCCTGGGAGCGCAGCATCCTCCCGGCCCGCGTTCGCGGATACCGCATGGGCTGGCTCGACGAGATGACGTTGTCGGGCGAGCTCGCATGGGGGCGTCTCTGGGGCAGCGCGACGAGCCCGGTTCGAGTGACTCCGCTCTGCTTCGTTCGCCGTGACGACCTGGACGCGTGGCTCGGCCTCGCCGGGCCGGGTGACGGCGGTTCGCTCTCCGGGTACGCGAGGGCGATCCGCGAAACGCTGGCCGCGCGCGGCGCCATGTTCCACCAGGAGCTCGCGCGGCAGACCGCCCTTCTGCCCGAGCACTTCGAAGCGGGACTCGGCGAGCTCCTGGGCCGAGGATTCCTCACCTGTGACTCGTTCCGCGGGCTTCGCCAGCTGCTCGTGCCTCCGTCCCGGCGGCGGCGACGCGTGGTGAGCGAAGGCCGTTGGAGCCTGTTGCGTCACGGGAGCGAGGCGCCGCCCGATCCGGAGTTCGTCGCTCAGCGCCTCCTCGATCGATACGGCGTCGTCTTTCATCGCCTTCTCGCGCGCGAGCGCCAACCGGTGCCGTGGCGGGATCTCGTCCGCGTCTTCCGGACGCTCGAGCTTCGAGGGGACGTGCGCGGCGGACGATTCGTCGGCGGGTTCTCCGGTGAGCAGTACGCGCGACCGGAGGCGGTGGCGCGGCTGCGGAAGATTCGTCGCCGCGGTGAGACCACGCCGGTACAGGTCGCGGCCGCCGATCCCCTCAACCTCACCGGCATCCTGACGCCGGAGCCGCGCGTCTCCACGAATGCGCGGTCGGAGGTGCGCGTCGGGTGAAGCAACTCGTCTTCGCCCTGATCGCCACATTGCTCGGACTGGCGTTGATCGAAGGAGCCAGCCGCTTCGTCCTCGTCGCGATGGACTCCCGCGATGCTCTCACGGAACGAAAGCACACGAAGTACGACCCCGAGCTCGGCTGGGTGAACGTGCCCTCGATCGCCGTCCCGGATCTCTACGGACCGGGACGCTCCCTCACGATCAACTCACGGGGCTTCCGCGCGAAGCGCGACTGCGCGCGCGAGATTCCTGCCGGGAAGACACGCCTGCTCTGTTCCGGTGACTCGTTCACGCTCGGCTGGGGCGTCGACGATGACGACACGTGGTGCGCGTTGCTCGAAAGCGGAAACCCCGCGCTCGAGGTCGTGAACATGGGACAGGGCGGCTACGGCATCGATCAGGCGTACCTCTGGTGGCGCCGCGACGGCGGCCGCCTCGAGTACGAC
>JALGZO010000478.1 GCA_025774865.1 bacterium
CCCTGGAGGGCACACGGGGAGGGATGGTACCACCGACCCGGGGGGAGGCGCTAACCCTCTCGGACCGGGCTCATGAGCTCGCCGCGGTCATCCTCGGCTCGTGGCGCCGAGAGCGACGGCGCCTCGAACGGCCGTTGTGAGCTCCGACTCGTCGAACGGCTTGAGAACGAAGTCGACGGCGCCGGCGGCGCGGCAGGCATCCCGCGTGGACTCCGGGAAGTCCGTGTGAAGCACGATGACGGGCGGACGCGCCCGGCTCTCGCTCTGCCGGCGCAGGAAGTCCAGCCCTCCCATCTCCGGCATCATGAGATCCACGAGAATGCATTCGGGAGTGAACCGCTCGAGCAGCGTGAGAGCGTCGCGTCCGTTCGCGGCCTCTCTCACCTCGTGTCCCTGCGATGTGAGGACGTCGCGCATTCGACCGCGCGTCACGCTCGAGTCCTCGACGATCAGGATCGTGGCCACCGCGTTTCCCCCTTCCCCCGATTCGATTGGGACGCTGTTCTCCTTTGTCGACAATCGAACCTGGTTGCTTGAGGAATGCTGGGACACTCTTGCCTGGCTTGGCCGTCCATGACCCCGATCAGGAGTCGAAACCGGATCTTCCGCCTCCCCGCTGGTGGTGGCGGCGTTCGCGCCTGTGGCACGGTGCGCCGGGAAGTCGCGGCGAAAGCCGTCGCCCCGGCGACGCTCCACGTGATATGACAACACATTAGGAGAGCTTCACTTACGGGGTGAGCCCGACCTGATGGAACTCTTGCGGCATCTTGCGGATCTCGCCGTGCTTCTCTTCATCGCCGGCGGACCGCTCCCCCTCTGCATCTCCATGCTCGCGGGGCCTTCGGGTCGATTCCGGGGGGCCGCGGCCGCCTGGCTCGCGCTGCTCACTGCCTGGTGCGCGTGGGAGCTCACGGTCGTGCTGCTGCTCGGCCTGGCGGGTGCGTACCGGTTCCCCGTCGTCCTGGTCTGCGAAATGGCCCTCGCCGGCGCCGGCTTCGCGCTCCTGGCGCGGCGCCGCGGTTCGTTGCGCCGCGCCGTGAGCGCCCTCACGATCGGGAAGCCGCTCTCGGCGGCCGAACGCACCGTGGCGGCTTCTACGGGGCTCGTCGGCCTCGTCTACCTCGCGCGTCTGACGACGCTTCCGATCCTCGACTTCGATTCCCTGTGGTACCACCTCCCGAACATGGTCGTCTGGTATCAGACGGGAGCGTTCGCGATGATGGATACGACCGGGCGGCCGGTAGTCGAGCAGGTCCTTCGTTATCCCTACGACTGGGAAGCGCTCAGCAGTCTCTTCTTCTTCCCGTTCCGGGAGGACTTCTTCGTCGCGGTCCCCAAGCTCGTCTCGTGGGCGATGCTCGGACTCGCCGTACACGCATTGAGCGTCCGACTCGGAGCGTCGCGGCTGCACGCCATGGCTGCCGCGTCGCTCGCGCTGGTGGTGCCGTTCGTGCTCTTCGACCTGAACACGCTCCGGATCGACATCCCGTTCGCGGCGTTCTTCTTGGCGGGGATCTGGTTCGCGCTTTCGTGGGCGGCGGACCGCTCGCCCGCGGATCTCGCTCTCGCTTTCGCGTCTATGGGACTTCTGTCGGGGACGAAGATGACCGGGCCGGTCTACGCGGGCCTGATCGGGGCCGCGGCTCTCGGGGTGCGGTGGCGCCGGGTTCCGCCGGTCGAATCGCGCCCGGCGGCGGTCCTCGTGACGGCGGGCATCGCGTTCGCGCTCCTGGCCGGCGCGTTCTGGTACGTGCGGAATTGGATCGAGGTCGCGAATCCCCTCGGCCTCGTGCGAATCGATCTGGGCGACCGGATGCTCCTGCCGGGAAGCATCACGATCGAGATGATTCAGCGCACATCCCTGGCGCGCATGTTCGACGTGGCGGACCCGGTGCACTGGAAGACGCTCCTCACGCAAGTCGCGGCCCGGCTGCAATTGCCGTTCGTGTTCCTCGCCGCCCAGGTACTCCTTCTCCCTCGCGCGTTCGCGGTAGCGCGAGGAGACGGCCGGCGGGAGCTCTGGATCGCAACGATGTTTCTGACGGCGATGAGCGGTGCTCTCTTCTGGGCGCACACGGGCACGGGCGCGCAGGGCTTTTCGGCTCGCACCGTCACGCCGTTCGTCGGTCAGGCGTTCCGGTACGGCTTCGGATTCATCGGGCTCGTCGCCGTGGTCGCGGCGGTGAGCGCGACCGGTGCCCGCACCGGGTCGCGCTGGACCGTGGCGGCGGCATTGATCGGAGCGCTGAGCGGCGTCTTCAGCGGGACGCTGTCCGAGGCGATCAAGGCGGCGACGTTCACCGGCAACGAGATCGAGTGGGCGAGCGGTCTTCTTCACCGCCTGGGCGCGGCGCCGGGTGAAGCACTCGGTGAGCTCGTCTCGGCGCTGCAAGGGCGGCTGCCCGACGTGGTGGCGCCGACGCTCGCCTGGGGGTTCGGGACCGCGCTCGTAACCGTCGCGGGACCGGCGGCGTGGAAACGGCTGCGAGCTGCCACCGCCCGGCGCCGCGCCGTGGTGGCGATCTTGGTGGTCGGGCTCGGGGTCATCGCGATCGACGTCGGGCGGGCCCGCCGTGACGCCGCCCGCGACGTTCTCTACGGCGGCGTGACCCAGTGGATCTCCACGAATGTCGCGCCGGGGGAGACCGTGGGCTACACGTTCAGTGTGTACAGCTACCTCTTCTACGGAAGGGACCTGTCGGCGGAGGTCGCCTACCTGCCCGCCACGTCCGGGAGTCGGGCGGAGTGGGAGGAGCGGCTAGCCGACCGCGGCGTGTCGGTCGTGGCACTGGGTCCGAGCCTCGGTCGGCGGAGATCGTGGGAAGAGCTGTCGGCCGCGATCGTCGAGCTCGCGTGGTTGGAGAACGCCGGCTCCGACTGGGAACGCGTCTTCGGAGAGGACATCTCCGTGACGCCGTGGCTCTGGCGAAGGAAGGGGCGTGGGGCACCTTGATCAGAGCCCCGATCGGATCCTGGATCGCCATCGCGCTCGTCTCCGGCGCCGTCGTTCTCTACGAAGTGGCGATCACGCGCGTATTGAGCGTGGTCCTCTGGTACCACTTCGCGTTCCTGTCCGTGTCCCTCGCGCTGCTCGGCATCGGGGCTCCGGGCGTCTGGTTCGCGCTGCGACGGCCGGGCCCGCGGGCGTTGCCCGCCTCGCTCGTCGCGGCGGGCGTCGCGATCCCCGCTTCCATCGTGGTCATCACGAAGGTCGTCGGCCGGTTCCCCCGGCCGGAGTACGTCGACGCCGGGGCGCTCGGAGTCGCGAGCCCCGGGATCCTGGTGACCGTCCTCGCCATCCTCACGCCGATGGTGGCGTTGGGCTCGGCGGTTTGTCTGTTCCTGCTGCGGGCGCCGGGGCGAGAGGTCGGGCGGATGTACGGTGCGGACCTCCTCGGCGCGACACTCGGCGCGGCGCTCGTGGTCCCGCTCCTGCACCGGGTGCCGACCCCGATCCTCCTCGCATCGACGGCGTTTCTTCCGCTGGCGGCGGCGGCGATCGTCTCGCGGCCGATCGCGCCGGTGATCGTCGCGGCCGCGGTCTTCGCCACGCTCGTGTGGGGTACGCCGTACCGCCTCACCTACACGAAGAAGTACTCGGAGGAGGGTCGGATCCTCTTCGAGAAGTGGACGCCGACCGGGCGCATCACGGTGTTTCCGAACGTCTTCTACGAGACGAACCCGCAGCAAGCCTTCGCGTGGGGCATCGGAGATCGCTTCGAGCTCCGGGAGATCGAGCAGCTCTGGATCGAGCAGGACGGCTCCGCCGGGACGCCGATCACGCGCTGGTCGGACTCGTGGAACGACTTCCCGCACCTCTTCTACGATGTGACGAGCGTGGGGTACCAATGGCAATCGCCCGATCGCGTCTGCGTCATCGGGTCGGGCGGCGGTCGAGACGTTCTCACCGCAATGCGAGCCGGAGCGACCGAGATCGACGCGGTGGAGCTCAACCCGCACATCCTCGATGCCGTGTCCGGTCCGTTTCGAGAGTTCGCCGGCGACATTTACCGGCGTCCGGGCGTGGACGCGATCGCGAGCGAAGGCCGCAGCTTTCTGACGCGCGCCGAAGGCAGATATGATCTGATCCAGATCTCGATGGTCGACAGCTGGGCCGCGACGTCAGCCGGCGCGTTCGCGCTCTCTGAGAACTACCTCTACACGGTCGAGGCTTTCCAGCTGTACTGGGACCGTCTCGCCGAAGACGGCGTGCTCTCGGTGAGCCGCTGGCTGATGGATCGCCACCTCGTCGAGGGCATGCGGATCCTGCTGCTCGCGCAGGAGGCGTTACGGCGGGAGGGAGTGGAGGATCCCCGGCACCACCTCGCGGTGGTGCACGCGAAGGCGGTGATGACGCTCCTCGTGTCGAAGCAACCCTTCACGACGGCGAGCATCGCCCGCCTGGACGAGATCTGCGCCGAGCGCGGCTTTCTCCGGCACTGGCCGCCGCACGAGAAGACGCCGAAGACCTCGAACATTCCGCATCTGCTGCTCACGGGACCCGGTGTGGTGGCCGACACCGGCCTCGACCTTTCACCGCCCGAGGACGACCGTCCGTTCTTCTTCCAGGCGGTCCCGGTGTTCGGGGGGTACGACCGGGAGCTCGTGGCGAGTCTTTCCGTGAACGAGCAGTCGGTCGTGCTGCTCCGCCAACTGCTCTGGATCGTGTCGTTGTTGACGGTCGCGCTCTTCTTCGCGCCCATCGCGGTGGCGGCGCGGGTTCGCGGGGAAGGACCCGGCTTCTGGCGCGGCAGTCTCTACTTCGTCGCGATCGGACTCGCGTTCCTGCTCGTGGAGGTGCCGTGGATTCAGCGGTTCGTCTTGTACCTCGGCCATCCGAGCTATGCGACCACCGTCGTCCTGGCCGCGCTGCTGCTGGGGGCGGGAGCGGGATCGATCGTGTCCTCGCGCCTGGGGATGGCGCCCGTTCGGCGGTGGGGGCTCGCGCTACCGGTGCTGCTCGCGATCGTGAACGCGGCACTCGATCCGGTGTTCCGCGCGACACTGGGCCTTCCGTTCGCAACGCGCGTGGCCTCGAGTCTAGCGCTTCTCATGCCCGCCGGCTTTCTCATGGGTTTCGCGTTTCCGATGGGGATGATCCGGTTCGGCGACAGCCGCAAGGCGTGGTTCTGGGCGTTGAACGGGGCGTTCAGCGTTCTGGCGAGCGTGTCGTCGCTCGCCCTTTCGATGCACCTGGGATTCACGAAGGTGGCGTGGGCGGGGGTCGGACTCTACGTCGTGGCGTACGGGCTGCTGGCGGCCCCCGCGGTCGACGCGGCTGGCGACCCCGACGAAACCCGTGAAGCCAGCGCGGAGCCCGCCTCGTGACCGGTCGGGAGCGAGCCCTGGTGGCGGGACTCGTCTTGGCGCTCGCGCTCCTCGCCTGGCACGTACGAACGTACTTCCACCTCAACGACGACGCGTTCATCTCGTTCCGTTACGCGCGGAACTTCGCCGAAGGTCATGGTCTCGTGTTCAACCCCGGGTACGAGTGGGTGGAGGGATACACGAACTTCCTGTGGGTACTCGTGCTCGCAGCGCTCCACTTCGTGAGCGTGCCGCTCCAGGTCGGCGCCCCCGCACTGAGCATCGCTGCGACCGTGGCGCTCTGGGCGCTCGTCGTGCGGCACGCCTGGAGCCATTCTCGGCCGAGGGGTCTCGCGTGGCTGGCCCTCATGCCGCCGCTCTGGCTCGCGACCAACCGGAGCTTCGCGGTGTGGGCGACGAGTGGGCTCGAGACGCGGCTCTTCGAGCTGCTCGTGGTGGCGGCGGTGCTCCGGCTCGTGACCGAAGTACGCGCGGCACTCGGCGAATCGCGGACGGCGAGGCCGCTCGCCGGGATCCTGTTCGGGGCGGCGGCGCTCACGCGGCCGGATGGCATGTTGATGGGGGCGGGCGCGCTCGGAGTGGCGGCGCTCTTCCTGGCGCGGCGCGGGAAACTGCAGGCGGCCGCGTTCTGGAGCGGCGCCGGAAGCTTCGCGGTGATAGTGGCGGCGCACTTCTTCTACCGCCGCGTGTACTACGGCGCGTGGCTTCCGAATACGTACTACGCGAAGGTGGGAGCGAGTCGTTGGGACCTAGGGCTCGCGTATCACGCCGCATTTCTTCTGGAGTACGCCGCCTGGCTGTGGATCCCGGGAATCGTGGCGGCCGTTCGATGGCACTGGCGGCGTGGATCGGCGTACTTTCCGGCCATCGTCGCGGCAGTGTTGATCCCACATGCCCTGTACGTGGCGAAGATCGGCGGCGATCACTTCGAGTACCGGCCGCAGGACCTCGCCTTCCCGTTCGCGTTTCTGCTCCTGGGGCAGGGAACGGCGGAGCTCTTCCGGAGTCGGGGGAGATCGATGGGTGCCGGTCTGTACGCCGCCGCGATCCTCGCCGCCGGCTGGTTTCTCCCGTGGCAGTCGCACCAGCAGGCGCCGGACCGTTACCTGAACGGGTTCCCGGGGCGGTCGGCGTCCGCCGCGGAAGCGGTCGGTTTCCTGGCGCCGGACCGGTCGTGGCTGACGCGGCTTCCCGGTCTGCGCGAGGTGGCGGAGGCGCACCGGGCGCTCGTGTTCGAGACGACCGCTCACCTCGTTGGCGTGCGCCAGGAAGAGCATCGGCAGTTCCTGGAGAAGGTGCTTCCGGAGGCGCGGCGACTGGCGGGGCTCGTCGCCGACGGAACGCTGCCTCGCGACACGCACCTCGCCACGAGCTGCATCGGCGCGATCGGGTGGTACTCGGATCTGCGGATATTCGACCGGCACGGCCTGACCGACGCGGGCGTCGCCAGGTCGGAGCGGACCGACCCGCGCGGTCTCATCGCGCACGAGAAGCGGGCGACGATTCAGGATGGCCGGGAGCGGGGCATCGACTTCTGGGCGTTCGATCCCGTGCACAGTTTGTGGAAGCGTGACGATCCGGCGTTTCAGACCCTCGTGCGGATCGCGAACGATCGGGGAATCCCGGCGTATGCTGCGGATGTCGGCGACGGATGGTCGCTCCTGGGGATTCTGCCGTTCGGGCCGGAGCGAGCGGCGGCTCGCTTCCCGCGGCTCGAGTTCCGACCGACGGCGCCGCCCGACGCCGAGCGCGAGCCGGCGCCGGACCTACGGCCCGGAGGGTAGGAGCTGACGCTCCACGATCCAGTTCGCCACGACCCGTCCCGCGAGCTCGTTCCCCTGCACCGAGAAGTGACCGTCCCCCGCGAGATAGAACGCGGCGGGATCGGCGTCGCGGATGACGACCGGGAGCAGATCGATCGACGGGACGCGCCGGATCGCCATTCGATGCTGGAGCTGGGACCGC
>JALGZO010000479.1 GCA_025774865.1 bacterium
CGGCAACATCCTGTCGGAGGGAATGGCCCACTTCTCCACCGTGCTCCTCTTCGGCGACGTGAAGGGCGAAGAGAAACGGATCGAGTTCTGCAAGCGCATCGAGGAGAATTACGGCGACCGGCGGAGCGTGGACACGGAGAAGCCGCTCGTCCGGACGATGGGTGACAAGGCGTCGGACACGACCGTGATGTACGACAAGGGCGGCTGGGTCTTCTGGATGCTGCACCGGCTGATGGGCGAGGAGGCGAGCTTCGCCGGCATCCGCGATTTCATCGAGCAGTACCAGGGCGGCCCCGACTTCCCGGTGCTGCAGGACTACGTTCGGGTGATGCGCACTCACGCGCCGGATCCGGCGGCATTCGACGACTTCGTCGACCAGTGGTTCTTCGACGTGGTCGTACCCGAGTACGTGATTTCGGATGCGAAACGGGAGGAGACGGACAGCGGTTGGACCGTCACCGCGCGCGTCGAGAATCGGGGCACCGGGCGCATGCCGGTGGAATGGTGCGCGTACCAAGGCGACCGATTCGGCGAGGACGCCGACTGGCGGGACGCTCGGATCACAGTGACCCTCGACGCCGGGGAGAGCCGGGAGATCACGGTCGGCTGCGATTTCGAGCCGGAGAAGATCGTCGTGGATCCGGACGCCGTGGTCCTGATGCTGGAACGCCAGAAGGCGGAGGCGGACCTGTAACTGGTGCCCGGGTCTCCTCCCACCTACTTTGTTCGCCGGGAGACCCCGGACCGGGTGGTCGCGCCCGAGCTCACTCGGGTACATTGATCGGCTGCCTCGAGGCGCCCACTCGTCTCTTGCGAGATTGCTTGCCCCGCTCGTAGTATGGCGGGTTCAGGACGCGTGCCGCGTACCGGCCCGGCGGTCGAGGCGGCGCGGAGGCTCAGACGGAGTACCCATGGCCACGCGGCAGCTCTCGACTCTCGGTGGGCATCCTGAAGGGTTCGCCGCGACGATGCGGGCCGATCGCTGGTGGGTCGCACCCGCGTCCACCGTTTTCGGACTGCTCGCATTCGCCGTCTACGTCACCTGGGCGGCCTTCCAGGGCGAGCACTACTACGCGTCTCCGTACCTGAGCCCCCTCTATTCGCCCGTGATCTACCTGGATCCGTCGGCGGCCGGCGCCGCCCCCCTGTGGCACGTCTGGTTCAAGGGGCCGTGGCCGGCCTGGTGGCCCGACTGGCTGCCCCGCTCGCCGGCGTTCTTCATCCTCGTCTTTCCGGGCGTGTTCCGTTTCACCTGCTACTACTACCGCAAGGCCTACTACCGATCGTTCACGGCATCGCCGCCGGCTTGTGCCGTGAGTCCGGGAGCGACCGGCCGAGCGTACAGAGGAGAGACCGCCTGGCTCATCTTCCAGAACTTGCACCGTTACACGATGTACTTCGCGGTCGCCTTCATCTTCATCCTCACGTTCGACGCGCTCGCCGCTTTCTTCCACGACGGCCGGTTCGGGATCGGGGTGGGGACGGTGGTGCTGCTCCTGAACGCGGTCTTGCTCGGCGCGTACACGTTCGGGTGCCACTCGCTCCGCCACCTGGTCGGAGGTCACGACGACTGTATGTCCTGCGGGAAGGCCACTTTGCGGCTCAAGCTCTGGCGCGGCTCCAGCGCGCTCAACGTGAATCACATGAAGTTCGCGTGGGCGAGCCTGATCTGGGTAGGGCTCACCGATCTCTACGTGCGTCTCGTCTCGATGGGCGTGATTCACGATCTCAACACCTGGGGTCATTGACCGAGGCCGCGCGATGAACGTCTCCGAGATTCAGACCATCGAGCACGACGTCGTCGTCATCGGGGCGGGCGGTGCGGGACTCCGGGCGGCGATCGAGTGCAGCGCGCAGGGCCTCGACACGGGGCTCCTCTCCAAGAGCCTCCTCGGCAAGGCGCACACCGTCATGGCCGAGGGCGGGATGGCGGCCGCGCTCGGCAACGTCGATTCGCGGGACAACTGGCAGATCCACTTCCGGGACACGATGCGCGGCGGCAAGTTTCTCAACGACTGGCGGCTCGCGGAGATTCATGCTCGAGAGGCGCCGGAGCGCGTGAACGAGCTCGAAGAGTGGGGAGCCGTCTTCGACCGGACGAAGGACGGACTCATCAGCCAGCGCAACTTCGGCGGGCACCGATACCCACGGCTCGCGCACGTGGGGGATCGCACCGGTCTCGAGCTCATACGGACGCTCCAGGACCACGGCGTGCACCAGGGGATCGCGATGCACATGGAGTGTGCGGCGCTCGCGCTCCTCAAGGACGGCGAGCGCATTGCCGGCGTCGCGGCGTACTGGCGTGAGACCGGCCGGTTCGTGATCTTCCGAACGAAGGCGGTCATCCTGGCCACGGGGGGCGCGGGCAAGGCCTGGCGCGTCACGAGCAACTCGTGGGAGTACACGGGCGACGGTCTCGCGATGGCGTACGACGCCGGGGCGGAGCTCATGGACCTCGAGTTCACACAGTTCCACCCGACCGGCATGGTGTGGCCGCTCTCGGTGCGCGGCATCCTCGTCACCGAGGGCGTCCGCGGCGACGGTGGTATCTTGAAGAACTCCGAGGGCGACCGCTTCATGTTCGACTACATCCCCGAGCGATTCGCGGCGGAGACCGCCGACTCGGTCGAGGAGGCCACGAAGTGGCTCGACGCGGTGGAGGGTGCGCGTCGCCCGCCCGAGCTCCTGACGCGAGACGTGGTTGCCCGCGCGATCACGGCCGAGGTGAAGGCCGGTCGCGGCTCGCCGCACGGCGGCGTGTTCCTCGACATCGCTTCTCAGCGGCCGGCCGACTTCATCAAGCGGAAGCTTCCGTCCATGTATCACCAGTTCCAGGAGCTCGCCGAGGTCGACATCACCGCGGAGTCGATGGAAGTCGGGCCGACGCTCCATTACTTCATGGGCGGCGTGCGCGTGGAGTCGGAGTCGCAGCAGAGCCGCGTGCCGGGGCTCTTCGCGTGCGGGGAGTGCGCCGCGGGGCTCCACGGCGCGAATCGTCTCGGTGGCAACTCGCTCTCCGACCTGATCGTGCTCGGCACCCGGGCCGGCCTCGGGGCGAAGGAGTACGTGGATCGTCTGTCGGCGATGCCGACGCCCGACGACGCGCAGATCGAGAGCATCTACCGCGACGCCACGGATATCCTGAACCGCGATTCCGGAGCGAACCCCTATCTCCTGCACGAAAAACTGCAGGACGTGATGGGCGACAGCGTCGGGATCGTGCGTCACGCCGACGATCTACAGCGCGGGATCGAGGAGCTCGGGAAACTCCAGCGAGAATCCGAGACACTCCACGCCGTGGGCACGAGCCAGTTCAACCCCGGCTGGAACCAGGCCATCGCGTTGCGGTCGCTCTTGACGGTGTCGGAGGCGGTCGCGCGATCGGCGCTGGCCCGGGAGGAGAGCCGCGGCGCGCACACGCGCCTCGACTTCGAAGGCGAGCGCGACGAAGGACTGTCGTACAACGTGGTCATTCGCCGGGCCACCGACGGCCGGATGGAGGTCGAGAAGCTGGCGCGGCCCGAACCGCCGGCGGAGCTCGCCGAGATCGCTCACGCCTCGATCGAGGACCTGGAAGCCGGTCGCGTCGGTACCCAGGCGGGCTCCTGATGGCCGGGCGGCGCACTTTCCGGGTCTGGCGCGGCGACCCCCAGGGTGGCGAGTTCCGCACGTACGAGGTCGAGGTCGACGAGGGCATGGTGGTCCTCGACGTGATCTTCCGGATCCAGGCGGAACAGGCACCCGACCTCGCCGTACGCTGGAACTGCAAGGCCGGCAAGTGCGGTTCGTGCAGCATGGAAATCAACGGGAGACCACGCCTCGGCTGCATGACCCGCATGAACGTCTTCGAGGCCCACGAGACCGTCACGGTGCAGCCTCTCAAGACGTTCCCGAATGTGAAGGACCTCGTCACCGACGTTTCGTGGAACTTCGATCAGAATCTGCGGATCCGGCCGCTCAAGCCGAGACCTCCCGGTCCCGACGGCCGGCATCGAATGTATCAAGAAGACATCGATCGAGTGCAGGAGTTCCGCAAATGTATCGAGTGCTACCTCTGCCAGAACGTCTGTCACGTGCTCCGGGATCGGGACGGGCGCGACCGGTTCATCGGCCCCCGCTTCATGATCCGCCTGGCGGGTCTCGAGATGAATCCCCTGGACGAAGACGATCGTATCCCCGGGATCGTCCGGGAGTTCGGCTCGGGCATGTGCAACATCACGAAGTGCTGTAGCGACGTCTGCCCCGAGCACATCAGCATCACCGACAACGGAATCATCCCGTTGAAGGAGCGCGTCGTCGACCGCTACTACGATCCCATCGCGTGGCTGAAGCGGAAGCTCTTCGGCGACGGCAAGCGAGCCGAGCAGACCTCGGGGAGGTAACGACATGAGGAAGCGCAGCGCCGCCCGGACCCTCTGGGTTCCGGTCCTTCTCGTATTGCTGGCCGGGAGCCTCACGACCACTCTCGCGAGTTCGTCGGGTGGTGGTTCCCGCAGCGGCGGCAGCGAGCAATCGTCGGCCGACACCGGGGAGCGCGACGAGGCCGACTTGATGTACGCCCGTGGAATGGAGCTCGTGGCCGAGGGCAAGTACGAGGACGCTCTGGGCCGGTTCGAGAAGGCTCACAAGAAGCGGAAAAAGGATCCGGAGATCCTCAACATGCTCGCCTACACGCAGCGGAAGATCGGGAAGCTCGAGGACGCGTTCGAGAACTACCAAAAGGCGCTGAAGCTCGAGCCGGAGTTCCCGCAGGCGCGCGAGTATCTCGGCGAGGCGCACATTCAGGCGGCGCTCCTGCAGGTCGAGATCCTGCGCGGATACGGGCCGGCCGGGAAGGAAGAGCTCGACGAGCTCGTCGCGGCCCTGCAGCGCGCGGCCGAGACGCTGAGCGCGGAGGCTTTCGCTGACCCCGCGGCGAAGACCGGCGGCGACTGGTAGGAGAGATACCCGTTCACCGCACGGAGGGTATCTTCGGGGGCATGAGACCGATTGATCTGCGCCACGGCATCCTCAGCCTGATGACGAGCCTCGCTCTCGCCGGATGCCTCCACGACGATGGCTCACCCACCCCGACCCTGGACAATGTCTGGCCGAACGAAGACGGCGCTCAGTGGACGTACGATCTGACGGTGCGGCAGTGGGGCGAGAGCGTCTTCGGAACCGCGTACGACAGCGCCGACGAGGTTCCGGGGGCACCTTCACTGAACGCGGTCGCCGCCTTGCTCGGAAACCACCCGATCGGCGAGCCGCTCGAGGCGGCCGAGGGAGAGTATCGGATCCGGTTCGAGGGGACGATCACGACGCAGTCGGGAGCGACCGGACAGCACCTGGTGGAGGAGATCGAGGTCCCGCCGGTGCCGGTCCGCGACGCCGGAGCGGCTGATCCGCTCCTGACGCGGCTCTGGTTTGCGCGCCCCGATCTGAGAGCGAGGATGCTCTCGGAAGGTCTGCTGCGCGCGCCGCCGTCGGGCGACGAGTGGGCCGGTCCGTTCCCGATCTTCGTCAGCGGCTACGCGTGGGAAAAGACGCGCGACCGGATCGGCGGCTACGGCGACCTGGACCGGGAGCTCTCGTGGATGTACCTGGAATCCCGTCTCACGCCCGGCCACGAGTTCTCGCTACAGCTCGTTCCTTCGATCGCGAACAACGTCTTTCTGCACGCCCGTATCCTGCCGCGCCGTTCGGTGGAGACCACCGCCGGACGCTACCGGAACGTCGTCGAGTGTCTTTACGTCGTGGACTTCGGTGTCTCGGAGGCGACGAATGGTGTGGGGGAGCCGCTGGGGTATTACGGGGTGTTCAACTACGGCACCGTCGCCTACGCGCCTGAAGTGGGGCCGGTCGACAGCTATGAGCGACTCTTCCTCGATACCGGAGCGCCTTCATCCCCGGGGTGGGGCGATCTCGCGCTGGATCTGATCGAGCGTCGCCCCCCCGACAGGACTCCGTCTGCCATCCGAGCCACTTCCCGGTGACGAAAGCAGCCGACGACGTGGTCGTTCACCATGCCGGTCGCCTGCATGAAGGCGTAGCAGATCGTCGGCCCGACAAAGGTGAATCCGCGCTTCTTCAAGCTCTTGCTCATCGCACGTGATTCGTCGGTCTCCGCCGGCAGCTCCTTCAGGGACCGGAAGCGATTTCGGATCGGCTTCCCTCCGACGAAGCTCCAGAGGTACTCGTCGAACGAACCGATCTCCTTCTTCACCGCCAGGAACGCCTTCGCGTTGCGCACGGTTCCTTCGACCTTCAGGCGGTTGCGCACGATGCCGGGGTCTTTCAGAAGCCGCTCGAGCTTCGGCTTCCGGTAGCGGGCGATCTTCACGGGATCGAAGCGGTCGAAAACCCTCCGATAGTTCTCGCGCTTCTTGAGAATGGTGATCCAGCTGAGCCCGGCCTGCGCGCCCTCGAGGATCAGAAACTCGAAGAGGGGTCGATCGTCGTGGACCGGGACGCCCCACTCCTCGTCATGGTAAGCGAGGTACAGGGGATCGGAGCCCGCCCACTCGCAGCGCTTCCTCGAACCAGACGCCATGCTCCCTCCTCGGGGCGGCGGATGTTACCATCGGCTTCGATGCCACGAAACGTCGAATGGAAAGGAAAGCTGCCCGACCCGTCGGAGGCGGCCGCGCGGGCGGTGGCGCTCGGCGCCGAGCTTCAGTCGGTCGAGCGGCAGAGCGACACGTATTTCCGGGTTCCGCAAGGACGGTTGAAGCTGCGGCGGCGTTGGGTGCCGGATCACGTGCCCGCGGCGGCGATTCTGCCGGCAGGGGCCGGGGAGTCGTTTGACCGCGAGCTTCCCCCGGAGCTCATCGCCTACCGGCGCCCCGATCACCCGGGCGCCCGGGTCAGCGACTACGTGCGGGTGTGCCTGGAAGAGGGCTCCGACATGGTGGCGCTGTTCGAAGCGGCGGTCGGCGTGGACGTCGAAGTCGAGAAGACGCGGCATGTGTTTGTGCACGATCGAGTGCGCATTCACCTCGACGACGTGAAGGAGTGCGGCACGTTTCTCGAGCTCGAGGCGATCGTCGACGAACGGTGCGACGACGAGAGAGCGTCGGCCAAGATCCGGCGTCTGCTGGAGCACTTCGGGCTCGCTCTGGAGTCGTCGATTCCGGGCTCGTACCGGGAGCTCGTGCGCGGTGGGTGAGGCGATCGTCACTCCCCACTAGCGCGTCCGCGTTATCTTCACCGCGCGTCGCCTCCCGCCATACTCCAGAACGGCCACGTAGACTCCCGACGCCGCCGGCCGCCCGTCCGCATCCCGGCCGTTCCA
>JALGZO010000480.1 GCA_025774865.1 bacterium
AGGGACGAGATATGAAGAGAGTCATGGTCCGCTACAAGGTGAAGAACGATCGCGCGGCGGAGAACGAGCAGTTCATCCGCAAGGTCTTCGACGAGCTGAAGGAGAGCGGTCCGTCCGGTCTCCGGTACGCGTCGTTCAAGCAGCCGGACGGTCTGACGTTCGTGCACATCGCGTCGATCGAGACGGACGACGGCTCGAATCCGCTGTCTGAGACGCTCGCATTCAGGACGTTCCAGAAGGGCATCAAGGATCGCTGCGACGAACCTCCGGTCGCGGTCGAGCTCGAGGAAGTGGGCTCGTACCGGGTGTTCGCTTGAGGCGCGGCGAAGTGAGCTGCACCTCGCCAAGATCTCATCAGCTGGTCCGGTCGCGGCAGCATGCCGTCTAACGTCGTAAACCTCTTCGCCGGCATTCCAGCGTCACTGGAGGAGGAGCTGACCGACGGGCTCGTCCGCACGGACGCCGTGCGCATCGAGCGCATCGTGTCCCGGGGGCACGCCTCGCCTCCGGGCTTCTGGTACGACCAGCCCGAGAGCGAGTGGATCGTCCTGCTCATCGGGGGCGCGGAGCTCGCGTTCGCGGACGGGGAGACGGTCGCGCTCACGCCCGGCGACTGGATCGACATCCCGGCCCACCGCAAGCATCGCATCGAGAGAACCGATCCGGACCGCGAGACCGTGTGGCTCGTGGTCTTTTACCGCTAGGGAAGGCCGGGAAAGGCGCTGTCATCGGGCGACGTTCGTGCATCCCCTGAGCAGAAGGAGCGTGGGGGTGAAATCAGGTCACCGTCCGGATCTCGTAGAACGTCGGCGGCTCGTACGTCCAACCCTTCCGCAGCCGACGTTCCTCGCGCGCGATCATCATGCGGAGATACGTTCCTGCGAGCGGCGCCGCCAGGCGCGATTTGAGACCGAATTCGCGGTGGATCTCCTTGAGGGTGTCCGAGACCCTCTCCGACAGCGCCGGCGAGCCGCGGAGCCACTGCTTCGCTGCCCAGAGCGCGCCCGCGAACATGACGGGAAGCTCGCGCGCCTGCCACTCGAACCGGCGCCGGATGCGCCGGTCGGGGTGGGTCTTGTAGCGCTGCCAGCCCCGGAGGACGGTGCGCGCCATCCGGAGCACGCTCGGGCCGTTGACCTCCAAATCTCGGCGGAACGCCCTCAGCAGGAACTCCGTCTCCTCGCCCGGGCGGATGTTCTGGTGCCGGAAGTTGAACCGGAGCTGTCCGTGCGCATCGGCTTCGGGGCATTCGCCCGGCTCGAGCAGGATTCCCTGAGAGTGGAGCGCGGCATGCAACGGGGTCCCCGGAACGGCCGTGTAGAGCATGAACTGGTGGAACTCGGTATCGTGACCGACCGCGAAGTCGATGGCGGCGTCAATGTTCTCGAGCGTGTGCTCTTCCAGGCCGATGATCGTGGACCCGAGCACGCTGGTCCCGTGCGCCTGCAGCGTCCGCACGAGGTCCTGCGTGTCCACGCCGCGGACCTTCGTATACTGCGAGTCCTCGCCCTCGAGCCCCAGCCAGACCCAGGCGAGTCCGAGCCCGACCAGCTGCTCGATGGAGTATGACCGGAGCACCTTCGCGGAGCTGAAGACGTGGAGCTCCCAGGACTTGTCGTGCGCGACCATCAGATCGAGCAGCCGGAGCGCGCGCTTGCGGTGCAGCAGGAAGTTCTCATCCATCACGAAGAACGAGTGGGCCCTCATCTCATCCTCGAGCTCGCACATGACGTCGAAGAGTTCATCCCCCGTCCGGTAGAAGTCGATGAACTTGCCCTTGCCTCCGAACATGCACCGAGGGGACCAGTACGGATGGTTGCTCGCCGCGCCGGCGCCGGACGGGAATGCCCATCGCGCGCACGTTGAAGCCCGCGGTCACCCGGGGATGGCGGATCGGCGCGTTCTCGTCCTCGCCGAGGAACCGGCGCATCCAGCGGATGCCCTCACCTCGCACGACGTGGTCCGCGTCGATCCGGGACTCGATGTCCGCCAGGTTCGCGACGTGCCCGCCCACGACGAGGGTGGCTTCGGGAAGATGCCGTCGCACGAGGCGGCACATCGTCGCCACCTTTGCCACGTTCATCACGATCGAGCTGATCCCCACGACGTCATAGCGCTCTGTGGTGATCTCGCGGATGAAGCGGTCGAGGGTGGGGAAGTCGAGGAGCGTGGACGCGGCGCGGATGTTGGCCTGGATGAACATCAACCCGAACGACCGGTGATGCGCGCGGAGCGAGAAGGCCTGCTGCACGCGCGTCACCTGGTTGTGATAGAGCTCCATCGGGTTGATCGCCCGACTCCCGTACTGGTCATCCTGGGCGTAGGGACCGAACACACTCGTGAGCAAGACCCGAGCACGGGTTCTCAGGGGGTGGACGGGATGGGTTCGAGCTTCGGCGGGCACCGCCAGCGTGCT
>JALGZO010000481.1 GCA_025774865.1 bacterium
GATCTGAGAAGCGCTGCCGCTCCCCACGAACACGAACCGGACGCGGGGCGAAGGTTGCCCGGGGCGAGCGCTGGCCCCTTCCCGATCGACGATCCGGGCCGCTTGGAGCACCGTTTGCAGATCCTGGCTTCGTCCGAAGTTACCCGCGTACTCCACGAGGAAATCCCCGTCGTCGAAACCCCACTCACGCCGGAGGTGGCTACTCTCGAGTGGTTCGATCCGCCGCGCGTCGGCCCAGTTCGGGATGACGACGAGTTTCCTTCCGTCGATGCCGCGGGTAATCGCGGTCTCTCGGAGCTTTTCACCAATCAACACCAGCCGCGTCGCTCCCCGCCAGGCGCGCGTCTCCAGGAACCGTCCGACGCGAGCGAGCGGGCCCTCGCGGAGCACGCCGAGCGCGATCGCCATCTCGGGGTAGATGTCGTTCACGCCGTAGACGAGCGGACAGCGTTTCAGACGGGCCAGGAGGAGAGCGGCGACGCCTCCGAACATCGGGGTGGACGAATAGGCGTGGATGACGTCCGGACGCGGGGCACGAAGCCCCCCGACGACGAGCGAAATCGCGAAGCTCGCGTAGTGAAGCGCCCGTCCGAGCGGACCGTCGCGGCGCGCGAGCAGTGGGAGCCGGATCACCCGGACGCCCCCCCGCACTTCCCGGCGCGGAGCGGAAAGGTCCTTGGCCTCCTCGTACGTCGGGCGACCCGTGAGCACCGTGACGTCGTGGCCGTGGCGCACGAGCTCTTCGGCCAGCTGGGCCGTGAGCCTTCCCGTCGCGCCAGAATCGGGCGGGTAGTGCTGATTGACGAGCAGGAGTTTCACGAAGTCGCAGACCTTCGCGCAGGGTCGGCGGGGAAGCTCCTGGGCTGGACGATCAAGTGCGCCCCCGGATCGGGTCCACTCCGGCTCTTCCCTCCATCGGAGCGCGCGGTCGGTCTCTCAAGAGGAAAGAAGCCAAGATCTTGCAAGAGCCGGCGAGACGTCGACCTCGGGCGCGATTCTTCGGTCAAGCGGTGTGCAAGAAAGTACGAATACTTCCCAGGAGAGACGGATCGAAGCGGCCGCGCGGAAAGGTCGAGCGGCGGCCGCAATTGAGTCCCGGACGGGGAGGCGGACGAGCTTGTGCGGAATCGCCGGAATCGCGCGCCGCGATGGCGGGCTTCCCGATCGAGGTGTGCTGGAGCGCATGGCGTATCGCCTCCGCCACCGTGGCCCGGATGAAGAGGGGTTCCTGGTCCGACAAGGCGTCGGGTTCGCGTTCCGGCGCCTACGTGTGATCGACCTCGATACCGGCTCCCAACCGCAACGCAACGAGGACGGTACGGTTCACGTCGTCTTCAACGGCGAGATCTACAACCACGGCGAGCTCCGCGAGAAGCTGGTCAGGCACGGCCACGAGTTCCGCACTCGTTCCGACACCGAGGTCCTCGTACACCTCTACGAGGAGCTCGGGCCCGATCTCGTGCACGAACTCAACGGCATGTTCGCGTTCGCCATCTGGGACAGTCGGGCTCAATCCCTTCTCCTCGCCCGAGATCGTCTGGGCATCAAGCCGCTTCTCTGGGCTGAAACCTCCGGCGCTCTCGTCTTCGGCTCGGAGATGGGTTGCATCACCGAGGTGGATGGCCCGGACCTGACGATCGATCCCGTCGCCGTTCACGAGTACTTGTCGTGGGGAGCCGTGCCGGCGCCGCGCACCCCGTACCTCGGCATTCGACGGCTACCCCCCGCCCACTGGCTTCTCTGGAAGGACGGGCACGCCGAGACGCGCCGCTACTGGCATCCCTTGGATGCTGAAGAGAGAGCGGAAACGTACGAGCAGGCCACACGACGGCTGCGCGAGCTTCTGGAGGACTCGGTCCGCCTGCGCATGATCTCCGACGTGCCGCTCGGAGCGTTCCTCTCCGGCGGTGTCGATTCGACCGCGCTGGTCGGCCTCATGTCGCAGCGCGGTAGCGACGTCCGGACGTTCTCGATCGGATTCGAAAACGACCCGATCTTCGACGAGACGGCTTACGCGCGCCAGGCCGCGGAGTTTCACGGAACCCAGCACGTCGAGAGACAGCTGAGCGCCGCCAATGTCCGCGAGGTCATTCCGGAGCTGCTGGACTCCATGTCCGAGCCGTTCGGAAGCCCGTCCCTTCTGCCGACCTACGTCGTTTCCCGGGAGACGCGTCGAGAGATGACCGTCGCGCTCTCCGGCGACGGAGCCGACGAGCTGTTCGCCGGCTACGACAAGTACCTGGGCGACGTCTATCGCGGCTGGTATCACCGGGCTCCCGAGCCCCTGCGCCGGTATCTGCTGACTCCGTTGATGCGGGCTTTGCCCGCGTCCCGGGACTCGAGGATCGGAGAGTTCGGCCGCAAGGCGCACCGCTTCCTGGACGGCATGGAGGGAGACGCGGCGCTGCGTCACGACGGTTGGATGCGGATCGCCTCAGCGCTCGAGGTCAACCAGCTCCTCGGCGAAACGCCCACGTCGAACCCGGGGCTCGAAACGATCCGAGAGGTGCACGCCGACTTCGAGGCTCACGGCCGTACGGACCCGCTCAACCGGGTCTTGTTCACTGACTTGGGTATCGCCCTGCCGACCGACATGCTCCGCAAGGTGGACACGGCGAGCATGCTGAACTCGCTCGAGGTACGGGTGCCGTTCCTCGACCACCGCATCGTCTCGTTCGTGATGTCGATGCCCGGCGAGTGGAAGATGAACGGCACCCTCCGCAAGCGCATCCTCAAGGACGCGGTGCGCGACGTCCTCCCCCGCGGCATCCGAAGGCGCCCGAAACGCGGTTTCGACGTGCCGGTCGGAGAGTGGCTCAAGTCGGACCTCCGGGACCTCTTCTGGGATACCGTCTGTATCGACGGCGCGGTGCCGCTCGACCGAAACCTGCTCGAGAGCTGGTACAAGGAACACACGAGCGGACGCGTGGATCGGACGAAGCTTCTGTGGGCGGTGTTCGCACTACGCTGGTGGGAGCGCGGTGCCGGAGCGCAGGCCCGCGAGGCGCCGAGTCGGCTCGAGCACGCGACCCCGGCTCTGGAGCCTGCCTGATGACGCGCGCCGGCAAGGTGCGCGTGCTCCACGTCATCACTCGCCTGATCCGGGGCGGCGCTGACGAAAACACCGTCTTCACCGTCGAAGGCGTCGATCGTGAACACTACGACTCCGAGATCCTCGCCGGGTGCCGGACGGAAATCGACGGTTTCTCGCCCGAGATCAGAAACCGCACGAGAGTGTTGCCCGAGCTCGTGCGCGACCCGCACCCCATCAAGGACATCATCGCCCTCATCAAGATGGTGCTGATCATCAAGCGGGGCCGTTACGACATCGTCCACACGCACACGGCGAAGGCCGGCTTCCTCGGACGCGTGGCGGCGAGAATCGCAGGCGTGCCGCACGTCGTACACACAGTGCACGGCGTCACGTTCCACGAGCACGTGAACCCGGTGTTGCGCCGTCTCTATGTGCTCCTCGAGAGAGTGGCGGCCCGACTGTGCGAGGTGATGATCACCGTGGGAGAGGACGTCAAACGCAAGTACCTCGCGGAGGCGATCGGGCGCCGGGACCAATACGTCACCATTCCCAGCGGGATCGACCTCACCCCCTTTGATCGCGTTCGGGCCAATCCCGACGGCACTCGCAATGCGCTCCGCCGCGAGCTCGGCTTCGACCCGGACGACGTGGTGGTCGGCGTGGTTTCGCGACTCGAGCCCCGGAAGGGTCACCAATACCTCATCGAGGCGATCGCCCGACTGGCACCCGACTTCCCACGGCTGAAGGTGCTCGTCGTCGGGGAGGGTCCCGACCGCGGGGCGCTTCTGGAACGCGTGCGGTCCTCGGGACTCGCGGACCGCTTCACCTTCGCTGGCTACCGCGCGGATATCGCGAGCGTGATCTCCACGTTCGACGTCGCCGTGCTCACTTCACTGTGGGAAGGACTTCCGCGGGTCCTCGTCCAGTACGCGCTCCTGGAAAAGGCGACCGTCACGTTCGACGTCGAAGGCGCCCGCGAAATCGTGGAGGACGGCTTCTCCGGCTGGATCGTCGAGCGCCAGGACGTCGACGAGCTCGCCGACCGCCTTCGCCGATTGACCGTGAACCCCGAAGAGCGGGAGGCACTCGGGCGCCGGGCGCGACAGCGCGTCGAGCAGCACTGGAACGTCGATCTCATGGTCGAGCGGATCTCCAACCTCTACGACGACGTCGGGGCCGGCCGCGCGGTCGGAGAGGTCGTCGCAGTCTGACCGAGCGGGCCCATCTCCGAACTCGACTACCCCCGGGGTTTGACGTTCGGGCCAGATGGGCGGACACTTCGTCATTCTCCGGAACCGCGCGGGCCGGGCCCGCTTCCAACAAACAACGAGGATGGATCGTGAACAACCACACCGAGAACGGACGGCGCAGGGTGGCGATCGCCCTGGGGCTCGTGACGGCCCTCTCGATCGCTTCGGCCGCGGACGCCACCGAGACGGCGCCCCTCATCGCCTACTCGACCGTCAACGGCGAGATGATCGAGACGGAGACCAAGATGGCCATGGAGCGCTCCGACGCGATCCTGGCCGAGATGGTCGCCATCGACGGAGAACGCTCGTTCGAAAACACGATGCTACCGCTCCACGGGATCGGCAACCTGCTCGGTCAGACCTTCGGCCGGTACCATTTCCTCGGGTACGTCGCTCCCGAGTCCGAGCTCCGCGATGTGGCGCGAGCCCAGGAAGAGGTCCTGAACAAGTACGGCGTGGAGCTCGGGTTCCGCGAGGACATCTACGGGGCGGTGAAGGCATACTCCGAGACCGCAGAAGCTGGAGAACGCACGGGAGAGCGCGCGCGCTACCTCGAGTTCACTTTGCGAGACTATCGAAGGAACGGTTTCGACGAATCAGCCGAAACCCGCGACGAGATCAAAGCGCTGCGCAAGCGGCTCGTCGAGCTCGGGCTCACGTTCGAGAAGAACCTCGCGGAATGGAAAGACGGTATCGAGGTCCCGCCGGATCGAGTGGAGGGGCTTCCGGAGTCCTACCTCGCGCGTCTCGAGAAGAAGGAAAACGGAAACTACTGGGTCAGCCTGGACTACCCGGAGTACTTCCCGTTCATGGAGAACGCCGCGGACGCCGAACTGCGCCGGGCGCTCCTCGTGAAGGGGTGGAACAAGGGATACCCGAAGAACGTGGAGCTCCTCGAGGAAGCCATCGGCCTCCGGGACGAGATCGCCGGTCTGCTCGGATACGAGTCGTGGGCCCACTATCGTCTCGAGACACGAATGGCGAAGGACCCCGACACGGCGCTGGGCTTCCTGAAGGACCTGCAGAAGAGGATTCTGCCGAAGTTCGACGCCGATCTGGCGAAGATCGAGGAGAGCTATCCAGATCCGGACGGGGTCGACTACTGGGACTGGCGCTATTACCACACTCAGCAGTTGAAGAACGAATACAAGGTCGACGCCACGAAGATCGCCGAGTACTTCCCGCTGCAGCGGGTCCTCGATGGCATGTTCGACATCACCCAGGAGATGTTCGGCCTTCGATACGAAGAGGTCCAGAATCCGGACGTCTGGCACCCGGACGTCCAGCTCTTCAAGATCTACGACACCGCGACCGGTGAATTCATCGGCCACTTCTATACGGACCTGTTTCCGCGGGAAGGCAAGTTCGGCCACGCGGCCGCGTTCCCGCTGCGGGGTGGCGGCCGATTCAACGACGTGCGGCAGCCCCCGATATCCGCCATCGTCGCGAATTTCACGAAGCCCACGGACGATGCCCCGTCGCTTCTCACTCACGACGAGGTCGAGACCCTGTTCCACGAATTCGGGCACATCCTCCACCAGACCCTCTCCCGGGCCGAGATGTACCGGTTCGCCGGGGCGGAAACGGAACAGGATTTCGTGGAGGCTCCTTCACAGAACCTGGAGCACTGGATCTGGGAGCCCGAGGTGCTCAACCGCTTCGCCGCCCATTTCGAGACCGGCGAGCAGATTCCGACGGAGATGCTCGAAGGGATGATCGCAGCCAAGCATCTGAACTCGGGCATCAAGACCCTGCGTCAAATCTTCTACGCGTCACTCGACATGGCCTACTCGGATCGCGGCGCGACCAAGAACACCACGGAGATCTTGAACGACCTCCACGAGCTCTGCGGCTTTCCGAATGTGGAGGACACGCACTTCCAGGCGGGGTTCGGACACCTGTTCGGCTACGATGCCGCGTACTATGGGTACCTGTGGTCGAAGGTATACGGCGACGACATGTACACCGCGTTCGAAGAGGCGGGCATTCTGAATCCCGAAGTAGGCATGCGCTACCGCCGGGAGATCTACGAGAAGGGCGGCACTCTGGACGGTATGGATCTCGTCCGGAACTTCCTCGGACGCGAGCCGAACCCCGACGCGTTCCTGGCCGACCTGGGGCTGTCGCCGGAAACGACGGGCGATTCCGTCGGGCACGGCGACGCGCCCTCCGCGCGAAAGGAGTGATCTACGACGCGGCCGGCGCGTTCGACCGCGATCGAGTCGCACTTGATCGTCCTCCCACCACGGCCGCCGATGCGCCTATCGCATCGAATCACTCTGACCGTTCGGCCTCACGGCGAACGTCCCCGCGGCCCGCGCCAGGGTCCGGCCGGCCCGCAGCGCGAGCACTTCCCAGGCGTATTCCCCGGGCGGCGGCTCCGCCCCGTCGTCGACCGCCAGCTCCAGCTCGCACGAGGGACCGCGCTGCCGGAACAAGGGTCGGGCTTCTTCATCGACCGAAGCCACGAAGATCTCGTAGAGGTCGGCGCCCTCGATGGGAGACCACGCGAAACGCCGCGGGAAGCGGTCGAGCTCACCGTGGGGCGAGAGAAGCTCGAGCGTCGTTCCCGCGGGGTGGCTGGTCCCGCCTTCGATAGCCCCGGCCAGCCAGATCATCAGAGCTCCTATTCCCGCGGCCAGGAGCACCGGAATGGTATCTTGCCGTGGCATGCGCCCCGTCCGCTCCCTTTCTTGCGACCCTCGCCGGTGAATTGTACAACGATCCGATCGATCCCACCGACTTCCCCGACGCCGCACGGCGGCCTGCCACGCGGGCGCGTCCCATGAAGAGAATCTCCTTCTATCTGGTCGCGTTCGCGCTCACGCTTGTGGCGACGACGGCGCTGTCCGAGCTCATCCTCCGCGCATACGGGTACTCTCCCTGGATCGTGAGCCCCAAGGATGCGGGGGAGCCCACCATCCATGAGCCGCACTCGGTCTACGGCTGGCGAAACCGGGAAGGCGAGTACGCCGCTCCC
>JALGZO010000482.1 GCA_025774865.1 bacterium
TCTCGAGGGTCGCGTCGGACCACCTGCCGCTCGTCGTGGATCTGAGTGTGCCGAAGGCGGAGCATCGGTAAACACCGGAACTCTACGGGGCTCCGGCCCTCGAACCACTTTCCCCGTCCTGGTTCTGGCGTACCGCGATCAGCTCGGCTCCGAGCAGCAGGACGTGGGCCGAGAAGTAGAACCAGAGAAGAAGCACGATGATCGAGGAGACGGATCCGTAGATCGCCTCGAGGTCGGCCGTGTGCTCCAGGTAGATCACGAACCCCGTCTTTCCCAGCTCGAACAGAAGCGCCGCGAGCAGGGCACCAGGCAGAATGTCACGCCACGACGGACTCACGTAGGGCAGAAGCGAGTACAGCGACGCCAGATTGATGAACACGATCACGAAGCTCGCGGCGAGGCCTTCGGCGAGAGGGCCCGATTCGCGCCCCGCGAGCAGCTCGAGCGACGTCGAAACGGCCAGCGACAGAAACAGCAGGATCGAGACGGCGCCCATCAGAAGGACGTGCCGGAGCGGCTCCAGAAAGAACGAGTGGGTTCGCGTCTGGCCGAGCGCGTTGTTGATGCCGCGGCTCACCGCACCGAGCACCTTCCCGGCTGCCCACAGCAGACCCAGGACGCTCACCAATCCGGCGGCACCCCGCAACCGAACGAGCGCCTCGAGATTGTCCTTCACGAGCGTCGCGCTCCCCGGATGCGCGTCGGTGAGCACGGTGTCCAGGCGACTCTCGATCTCGGTCCAATCGAGGAAGAGGCTGGCGGCCGCCACGGCGCCGAGAAGCAGGGGGAACAGGGAAAAGAAGCTGAAGTAAGCGATGCTGGCCGCCATGTCCCTGGCTTGATCGCGGTGACTCTTCAACGCCGCGCGCACGATCAGACCCACGACGGGAAGACGGCCGACCGACTCGAGCCAAGAATCCACGCGGTCGGTCTTCTCCTTGGCCACGACTTCCTCCTTCGGATAGGGTACACCTCATACGCCGGACCTTCGATCGGAACGGGCTCATGATTCGCGTCGACGCGCTGAGGAAGCAGTACGGGGATCTCCTGGCGGTCGACGATGTGAGCTTCGTCGCGGAAGCGGGCTCGATCTTCGGATTGCTCGGACCGAATGGCGCCGGGAAGACGACGACCATCGGGTGCATCTCGGGCTTGCTCCCGCCCAGCGCCGGCCACGTGTCGATCGCCGGCCACGACGTGGTCACGGACGGTCCCGCCTCCCGCGAAAAGCTCGGGGTCGTTCCGCAGGAGCTCGCGCTCTACGAAGATCTCTCGGCCCGCGACAACCTCTCGTACTGGGGCTCCGCGTACGGGATGGGCGGCGCCCCGCTCAAGTTGCGCGTGCAGGAGGTGCTCGAGGTCGTCGGCCTCGCCGATCGTGCGACTGCTCGACGAACCGACCGTCGGGGTCGACCCGCAGAGCCGCGTGCGGATCCTCGATCTCGTGCGGGAGCAAGTGAAGGGCGGCACGTGCGTCATCTACACGACGCATTACATGGAGGAGGCGCAGAGCCTCTGTGACCGGCTCGCGATCATCGATCACGGGAAGATCATCGCGGAGGAAGCCACGGCGCTCCGAGCGCTCGCGCCCCTGGACGGCGTCGAGGTCGTGCAGGTGGAAGAGGGCTCGCTCACCCTCGCCGCCGCGGAGGCGTCCGCGCGACTCTCCACGATCTTCCAGGCGCTCGACGCGGCCGGCGCCGAAGTCCGGGAGACGACTCTCACTCAGCCGAACCTCGAAACGCTGTTCATGAAGCTCACCGGCAAGGAGCTCCGCGAGTGAGCTTCGTCTGGAGCACGGCCGCGAAAGACCTGCGCCGGCACGCCCACGATCCCATGGGGCTCATCTTCTGGATCGGCGTCCCGCTCGTCATCGGTCTGCTCATGACTTCAATGAGTGGCGGCGACGACGGCCCGCAACCCCAGGCCCACGTGCTCGTCGCGGACCTCGACGACAGCTTCTTGAGCGGTCTCCTCGTGGGAGCGCTCAGCCAGGACGCCGCGGGCGGACTCATCCAGGCGGAGGGGGTCGAGCTGGCGGACGGCCGCGCCCGGATGGACGACGGCGAGGCGTCGGCGCTGCTCGTCATCCCGGCCGACTTCGCCCAGGCCGTGCTGGACGAGGAGCCGACCACGCTCGAGCTCGTGACGAACCCGTCGCAGCGGATCCTGCCGGGCATCGTGGAGGAGAGCCTGAGCATCTTCGTCGACGGTACGTTCTACTTGCACCGCCTCATTGGCGAGGATCTCCAAGCGTTCTCCGCCGGTCCGGACAGCGGCAACACGTTTCCGGATCAGCAGATCGCGGAGTTCAGCGTCACGGTGAACCAGCTCGTGAACCGGATCAGCGAGGCTCTCTCGCCGCTCTTGATCGAGCTGGAGACAGTGGCCCTCGGCGAGGAGAAGACGGAAGGCCCATCGGTCAACGTGGCGCTCCTCTTTCTGCCGAGCATCCTCGTGATGTCTCTTCTCATGATGGCGCAGGGGATGAGCGGCGACCTCTGGAAGGAGCGGGAGCTGCGGACGCTCAGGCGTGTCGTGGTGTCGCCGCAGAGCATTGTCGGGTTCCTGGCCGGGAAGCTCCTGTCGGGGGCCGTGATCATGTTCACGGTGTGTTTCGTCGTGCTGACGATCGGCTACTCGTACTTCTCGATCCCCTTGGTGACGCTGCCGTTCGCCGTTCTGTGGGCGGTGTTCTCCGGCGCGGCGCTCACGGCTCTCATGACGGTGCTCCAGCTCTGGGCTTCGAGTCGTCGTTCCGCGAACATCGTGACGATCGCGCTGATGTTTCCGCTGTTGATGGTCGGCGGGAGTTTCTTCCCCTTCGAAGCGATGCCGGAGGAAATGGTGGCCATCGGGAAGCTGACGCCGAACGGGTGGGCCCTGACTCAGCTCAAGGCGATCCTCTTGCAGAGGGTCGTACCCGCCGAGCTCGCCGCCGCGTTCACGCAACTTCTCGCGGTCGGTGTCGTTCTCTTCGTGATCAACGCGCGCCGGCTCCGCGCCGGCTTCGCCCAGGGTTGAACGTGCTGCGTGCCGCTCTCTTCATCGCCCGCAAAGATTTGCAGCTCATGCTGCGCGCCCGCGAGACGCTGCTCTGGGTGTTCGTGATGCCGCTCGTATTCTTCTACTTCATCGGAACGATCACGAGCGGGTTCGGCGGAATGCCCTCCTCTGATCGGAAAGATCCCCTCGCGCTCGTGGACGGTCAGGACGGCGGATTCCTCTTGGATCAGCTCGTCCGGCGCTTGGAGGAGCAAGACTACGCCGTCGCGAGGCCGGCGGCTGCAGAAGAGCTGGGGGCGCGAAGCCGACGCCTCATCGTGCCGCCCGCATTCACCGATTCCGTGCTGGCCGGCGTGCCCGTGAAGGTCCAGTTCGGCCACGACGCGGAGGGGATGGCGAGCGAGTACGAGTCGATCCGGGCGGCGCGGGCGGTCTACACGCTGCTCGCCGACGTCGTGGTGAGCGGTGAAACCGGAGCGGGGCCGACCGAGGAGAGCATCGCCCGGCTCAACGAGATGCCGCGCGCCGTGACGTTGGACGTGAAGCCGGCCGGCCGCCGACGCCGGATCCCGAGCGGCTTCGAGCAGGCCATCCCGGGCATCATGGTGATGTTCGCTCTCCTCGTGATGACGTCGAGCGGGGCGGTGCTCCTCGTGATCGAGCGGAACCAGGGCCTTCTGCGTCGTCTCGCGTACACGCCGATCCCGAGACGGGCGGTGGTGCTCGGGAAGTGGGGGGGGAAGCTCGCCGTGGGCGTCGTCCAGATCGCGTTCGCGATGCTGGCGGGGACGCTCATCTTCAAGATGGATTGGGGACCGGATCTCGGCGCGGTGGTCGTCGTGCTGCTGGTTTACGGTGCGCTCACCGCGGCGCTCGGCGTGCTTCTGGGCAGCCTCGCTCGGACCGAGGGGCAGGCGGCGGGGATCGGGGTCATCTCGTCGATCGTGCTCGCGGCGCTCGGCGGCTGCTGGTGGCCCATCGAGATCACGCCGTCGTGGAACCAGACGCTTCAGCTCCTCCTGCCGACCGGATGGGCGATGAACGCGATGCACAAGCTCATCAGCTTCGGCGCCGGACCGGCGAGCGTTCTTCCGCACGTGGTCGGCATGACGATCGCGGTCGTCGTCCTGATGACGGTCTCGACGCGCGTGTTCCGGTTCGAGTAGGCCGCCTCAGGGGAGTCCCAGCTTCTCCCGTAGCCCCGCCGCCCACTCACTGTGCGGATCGAACTTCAGGTAGATGCGAGCGTGCCGCTTCGCCTCCTGGCGGCGACCGGCACCGTGGTAAGCCTCGGCCAGGTTGTAGTGCGCATCGGGGTAGTCGTAGTTGAGATCGGCGGCGCGACAACCGGACTCGATCGCCTTCGTCCAGTTCTCGAGCTCGGCGTGAACGCTCGCCAGGTTGTTCCACGCCTCCACGTACTTCGGATCGACCGCGAGCGCCTCCTCGAAGCGCTCGATCGCCTCCGGCTTGCGCCCGAGCGCGAACAGGACGTTGCCGAGGTTGAATGCGATCTCCGCGGACTCGCCACCGGCCTCCAGAGCGGTCGCGTAGGCCTCGGCCGCTTCCTCGAGGTTCCCCTCTTCCTCCAGCTCGACCGCGACCTCGAAGCGTTCCGCGGCGGACAGGTCGATCGCGGGCTCGTCGGCGACCGGCTCCAGCGAGATCTCCGCGTCGGCGATCGCGTCCTCGACCGTCGCCGCGACCGTCGTCGGGTCCGCCGCGTCCGACTCGTCGAAGTCGAGCCGCAACTGACCCGAGGGCTCCGTGAGCTGCCCCTCGACGCGTACGAGAATCTGCGGATCACCTTCCAACGTCGAAAGCCGCGCGAGGGAACGCTCGGCCTCCGGGAGCCAGCGCTTCAGTTGCTCGAGGCTCTTGCGGATTTCCTCGACCGTGACGCCACCCTCCGTGAGCTCGCGCAGCATCTTGAGTTCCGTCATCTGACGGAAGTCGAAGTAGTCGAGACGGTGCACCGTGCGGACGGGTCGGATCAGCCCGCGACGAACCCAGGAGCGGATCCGCCGACCGGGCACCTTCAGGATGCGGCTGAGCTGGGCGGTCGTGTAGAGGCGCTGGAAGTCGGCGCCGTCGCCTTGGTCGTCGAGCGGGAGCATCTCGAGGAATCGTCGCTCGCTGATGACTTCGACGGCGCAGCCTTCGTCTTGAAGCCGCTTCGCCTTTTCGAGCCCCTCGGGCACGCGGTCCTTGTCGCGGAAAGGCCAGGCTTCCTCGCCCACGACCACGATTGACGTCTTCTTGCTGGGAGCGCGCGCGAGGTCGCCGCCGAGCCGGCGGATCCAAACGCCGGCCTGGTCGCGCGTCATCGACGCGAGCCGCCCCGTGATCGCGACCTGCTTGCCGCGAAGCAACTGACGTGGGCGACCCCGCTTCTCGAGACCGGCTCGAACCATTTCTCTTTCCCCGTCCCTATCCCCGCATCCACTCCACGAAGACCGGGGCTCTGAGCTCCCCGCTCTCGGTTCGTTCCAGGAAGTCTACCGTGCAATACAGGCCGGGCTCTACCCACAACGCTCGAAGACTACACGGAACGATCGGCTCGGGCCGTGTGATTTCGCGAAGCACTTGGTTCAGCTCGGGGCGCGTGACGACATCCAGCCCGCTCCCGACCTTGCCGGCGAAGGTCAGCTCCCCGTCGTCCTCCACCGCGATCACCAGACTCTTGATGTCGCGGTCCCCCTCCGGCAGAAAGCCGAGGATCGCACAATAGGTCCGCTGCCGTCGCTTGATCTTCAGCCAGGAGTCGGATCGCTTGCCGGGAATGTAGCGGCTCCCGAGCCGCTTCGCCATGACGCCCTCGAGCTCGCGGCTCACTGCTTCCCGGTAGAACGTGAGCCCGTCCCCCACGATCCCCTCCGAGAAGACGAGGTGCGCGTCGGGACAGGTTGCGAGAACCTCCTGGAGCGCCTCGCGCCGCTCGGTGAGCGACCAATCGACGACCGGCTCGCCGTCGCGGTACAGAAGATCGAAGACGACGTACGTGGCCGGGAGCTGGCGCGCGAGCTCCCGGACCCGCCGCTCGCCGCTGGCTTGCTCGCGCCGGAGCATGCCCGAGACGACGGGCTTGCCGTCCTTCATGACGCAGATTTCGCCGTCCAGGACCGTCCCGGGCGGAAGCCTCCGCAGGAAATCGAGCTCCGGGTATCGTTCCTTGGCCGGCCGTCGCCTGCGGTTGAGCAGGCGGTAGTCGCCGTTCTCCGCGAGTGTGATCGCGCGGGTGCCATCCCACTTGATCTCGAAGAGGTGATCCTCGGAGGAGAAGGGCTCGCGTCCGATCTTCGCGAGCATGGGCGACACGAAGTCGGGGAGAGGCTTTGTCGGCCTTTCCGTCACCCGCTCTTCTTCTTGCGCGCCGGCTTGGCCTTCGCGCTCGGCGCCATCTTCGTCTTGACCTTGGCCTTCTTCGCCGCGGCCTTCTTGGCGGCCGGCTTCGCCCCGCCGCCACCCGCGCGCGCGTTCTCGACGCTCGCCTTTAGAGCGTCCATGAGATTGATGATCTTCGGCTCCTCGGGTTCGGGCGCGGCGACGATCTCCTTGCCATCCACCTTCAGCTCGATGAGCTCCGTCATCTCCGCCACGTAGGGATCCTGAAACTCGGCGAAATTGAAGTCCTTGATGAGGGAAGCGTCGATCAGGGTCTTGGTCAACGCCGCTTCTTCCTTCGTGATCTTCGACTCCTTGAGCTCGCTGTCGAACTCCGATGCCTGCTTCAGCTTCGCGTGGTAAATGAGGACCGTCATGCCGAGGAGATCGCCGACCGGGCGGACCACCACGACCTGCTGCCGCCCGGAGAGAATCGCGGTGCCGACCGCGTACAGCTCTTCCTTCTCCATGGCGTCACGGAGGAGCTGGTAGGGCTTGTGACCCGCCGGTCCGTCCGGCACGAGGTAGTAAGTCTTGCCGGAGAAGTACATCGGATCGATGTCGTCGGGCGAGATGAAGCCGCGGACGTCGACCGACTTGTCGGACTCCTGGCGAATCTTCGCGATCTCGTCGGGGTCGATGACGACGTACTGGTCCTTCGCGAACTCGTAACCGGAGACGATCTCGTCGTTCGCGATCTCACCGTGGGTCGGGCAGATCTTCTGGTACTTGACGCGGCTGTTGCACTCCGAGTGGAGCTGGTTGAGCCGGATCTCCTTGCTCGTCTGCGTCGCCGTGAAGGCCTTGACCGGCACCGAAACCAGGCTGAGGCGCAGAAAGCCCTTGAAGCTCGATCTCGGGGGCATGACGGGCTCCTTTCGAAAGTCGGGCTATCGTATCATACCGAGACAGCAAGCCTGCACTCCCCGACGATGACGGTCAAGCCAGGTAACTCGCCTCCGGATAAAGGGTTCGATGGCCAAGAAGAGACTCTCGATCGACGAATACCGGGCGAAGCGCGACTTCGGCAAGACGCCGGAACCGGATGCAAAGAAGGCGACGCCGGCCGCGGACGAGACGCACGCCGGTCGCTTCGTCATTCACCGACACGAAGCTCGCCGCCTCCACTACGACTTGCGCCTCGAGATGGAGGGCGTCTTGAAGTCCTTCGCCGTTCCGAAGGGCTTCTCGTGGGTTCCGGAAGACAAGCACCTCGCGGTGCGCACCGAGGACCATCCGATCGAGTACCTCGAGTTCGACGGTGTCATTCCCAAGGGCGAATACGGCGCCGGCACCATGACGATCTGGGACTCGGGCCGCTACGAGCTCCGCAACGGCGACGGACTCGTGGGGCTGGACGAAGGGAAGCTCGAGATCGTCCTGGCGGGTGGCCGGCTTCGCGGCCAGTGGGACATGGTGAAGACCTCGCAGGGCGAGAACGACTGGCTCATCTTCAAGGTCCGCGATCGCTACGCGCGGGCGGAGGGCGAGTCGGTCTTTCCTCTCGACTTGTCACGAGCAGCGACCTGTGAGCTGTCCGATCCGAGGGCGGTCATGCGCCCGGCGGAAACGGTCCCGCCGTTCTCGGACCCCGACTGGCTCTTCGAGCTGACGTTCGCCGGCAAGCGGCTCCGCCCCGCGGTTCGGGGTGACGACGTGCGCTTCTTCGATGCGACGGGGAAGGTGTTCCGCGCCGAGCTGCCGGAGATCGCCCGCGACCTGCGTCGCCTTCGCGCGGGGACTGCTCTCTTGGACGGCGTCGTAGTCGCGCACGACGCTCACGAGCGTCCCGACCGCGAGCTTCTCGAGAAGCGGCTCGCCACCAAGGACACGGCGGAGCTCGTCTACTACGCCTTCGACCTGCTGCACTTCGAGAACTGGGATCTCGCCGGCTTCCCGCTCCTGGATCGGAAGCGCTCGCTGCATTCGATCGTACCGACGCTGCCGTGCATTCTCTACGTGGACCATGTGGTGGGACGGGGCGAAGAGCTCTGCGAGATGGTGGAGCGCGGTGGCCTCCCGGGCGCCATCGCGAAGCGCGGCGGCTCCGTTTACACCGCGGGGCCGTCGGGCGACTGGCGTGAGATCCCGTCGGGCGGGGGCGGCGGGCGCAAGAAGAAGAGCGTGACCGAGAGTCTCGGTTCCGGGGGAGGGCGGCGGGCCGCCTCCAGGGTGAAGATCACGAATCGGAACAAGGTCTACTGGCCGAAGGAAGGGATCACGAAGGGCGAGCTTCTCGACTACTACGACCGCGTCGCGGAAGTGATCCTCCCGTACTT
>JALGZO010000483.1 GCA_025774865.1 bacterium
GATCATCCGCGGCGACGCCTATTTCCAGTCGTACATCTGTCACATCCCGCGCAGCACGATCGAGCTCGGTCTCAACGGCAGCCTGGACTGCCTCGATGGAATGATTTTCCCCGCGATCTGCGACGTCATCCGCAACCTCTCCGGGATGTGGAAGATGCTCTTCCCCGACAAGCTCGTTCGTTACCTGGACGTGCCGCAGGATTTCAGTCCCGAACGCGGCGGCACGTTCTACCGGCGGGAGCTCGAGGAGCTCTCACGCGAGCTGACGGAGCGCGGTGCGGAGCCCTACGACGCGGAACGACTCCGGGCCGCGATCGCCCGGTACAACGAGAACCGTCGTGAGGTGAACGCACTTCAAGAGCTGCGTCGCTCCGAGCCCTGGCTCGTGCCGACGCACGAG
Source organism: bacterium (assembly GCA_025774865.1). Classification (GTDB taxonomy): domain Bacteria; phylum ARS69; class ARS69; order ARS69; family ARS69; genus JALGZO01. The sequence continues at coordinate 401 of JALGZO010000483.1, forward strand.
CTCTACGGGCTGATGCGCGCGGGCCTCGTCATTCCGGTCGAAGATCACACGGAGATGCTCCGCGCGTACCGAGAGGCCGTCGCCACGGACGACGAGCGCCGGCCGATGGACCAGGCTCGGGTCGTGGTCGCAGGGTCCTTCTGCGAACAGCCCCCGATCGGGCTCATCAAGACGCTGGAGCGATCCGGCTGCTACATCGTCGACGACGACCTCGTTCAGATCCATCGCTGGATCCGGGGCGACGTGGCGACCGACGGCGACCCCCTCGAGGGTCTCGTGCAAGCCTTTCTGGAGGATTCGATCGCGAGCCCCACGCGCTACATCGACCGGGGCGAGAAGGGCGCGGAGCTCGCGGAACGCGTGCGAAAGTCCGGGGCGGAAGGTGTCCTCTTCTGCGCTCCGAGCTTCTGCGACCCTGCGCTTCTCGACCAGCCGATGGCGACCGCGGTCCTCGATCGGGAGGGAATTCCCTGGACGGCCTTCAAGTACAGTGAGAACACCGGACAGTTCCAGGTCATCCGTGAGCAGGCGGGGACCTTCGCCGACTCGATCAAACTCTGGAGCGGGGTGGCATGAGCGCATCCGTGGCGGCAACGACGGTACGGAAGGACGAGAGCCAGCTTCGTCAGAAGCGCATGATCGAAGAGCACTTCGACCGGTTGTCGGACGCACCGGAAACCGGAGAGAAGACGGCTTACACCTTCGTACCCGGCAACCTCACGGAGCTGCTCCGCTGTTTCGATCTGCTGCCGGTACTTCCCGAAATCAACGCCCTTCAGGCCGGCATGCGCGGCCTGTCGCGGCAGTACATCGCGCTCGCCGAGAAGCACGGTCACTCCGAGGACGTCTGTACCTACGTGAAGTGCGACTACGGCATGATGAAATCCGGCAACGTCGGCCCGACGGGAAAGAAGGTGCCCGATCCCGACCTGTTGCTCCTGTCTTACACGGGCTGCTTCACGTTCCTCAAGTGGTTCGAAATCCTGCAGCGGGAGTACGAGTGTCCGGTCGTGATGCTCCACGTTCCGTACCAGGGAGACGGAAAGATCACCGACAGCATGAAGAAGTACGTGGTGGATCAACTGCGCGAAAAGGTGATCCCCGTGCTCGAGGACGTCAGCGGCGTGGCGTACGACGAGGACCGGCTCCGCGAGCAGCTCGCCCGCTCCGCCCAGGCGGAAGACGACCTCGTGTGGGTGCTCCAGTCCGCGAAGCAGCGCCCGTCTCCCATCGATGCCTACTTCGGCGGCGTCTACTACATCGGCCCGATCTTCACCGCGTTTCGCGGCACCGAGGACGCCGTGGAGTACTACCGGGAGCTGCGCGCCGAGGTGGAAGAGCGACTGGCCGCGGGGCTCGGCCCGGTGACCCCGGACGGGGAGATCGACGACGAGCGCTACCGGATCGTCGTCGAGGGTCCGCCGAATTGGACGAACTTCCGCGAGTTCTGGAAGATGTTCACGGACGAAGGTGCGGTGGTGGTGGCGTCGACCTACACGAAGGTCGGCGGCGTCTACGACTTCGGCTTCCGGCACGACCCGGACCGGCCGCTGGAAACGCTGGCCGAGTACTGCATGGGCTGCTACACGAACCTGAATCTACCGTCCCGCGTCCGCATGCTCTCCGAGTACGTCCGCGACTACGACGCCGACGGGTTCCTCGTCAATTCCATCAAGAGTTGCAACTCGTTCAGCGCCGGGCAGCTTCTGATTTTGCGCGAGGTGGAGAACGCCACGGGGAAACCCGGCGGTTTCGTCGAGAGCGACCTGGTGGATCCGCGTTACTTCTCCGCGTCGAACATCAAGAACCGGCTCGAGTCCTACTTTCAGATGATCGAGCAAAAGCGTTCGGGAGGTCGGGCGTGAGGTACTGGGTGGGGATCGATCTCGGCTCCACCACGACGAAGGCCGTCGTCCTCGACGGGAACGAAGAGGTACTCGGCCGCGGAATCACGAACAGCCGGAGCAACTACGACGTGGCTTGCCAGGTCGCGTTGAATGAAGCGATTGTGAACGCGCGCTTCGCCTTGATCGCCACGGAGGTGGACGGGGCGAAGAGCAACGGCGACTCGTCCTCGGAGGTCGTCGGAGATCTCGAGCGGGGCTTTCGGCGAGAGCAGTACTTGTCGCAGCTGGAGATTCTCGAGAAGACGTTCGAGGGGTTGGTCGAGCGCGTGGACGCCGCTGCAGGGGACGCGAGCCGGCGGATCCTCGGGGCCATGCGCGAGGAAGCACCGGCCATGTTCTCCAAGACGGCGACCCGCAAGAGCGACTTCTTCCGAGATCTAGCGGGTGGCCGGTACGCCGAGCTGGCCGAGATCGAGGCCCTCGAGCGGGGCGCGCCGTTCGAGGTGCTCGTGGGACTCTTCGACAAAGCGATCCTGACCGTCGAAAACACGCCGCTCCCCGACGACGGCTTCGGCACGCACATCGCGCAGGCCTTGCAAGCGCTGGGGGGCCTCTCGGCGGCGATCCGCGAGGCCGTGGTTCGGGTGGCCGCGATCGAACTGGAGGAGGTCTCGAGCGTCGGGACCGGATACGGCCGCCAGCGGCTTCCGTTCGCAAAGGAGCAGATCCGCTCCGAGATCCTCTGCCACGGACTCGGCGCCCACGCGATGTTCGAGAAGACCCGTACGGTTCTCGACATCGGGGGACAGGACACGAAGGCGATCCAGGTGGACGGGGACGGAATCGTCACTTCGTTCCAGATGAACGATCGGTGCGCGGCGGGCTGCGGACGGTATCTCGGCTACATCGCCGACGAGATGAATCTCGGACTTCACCAGCTCGGGCCGATGGCGCGCCAGTCGAACCGGCCGACCCGCATCAATTCCACCTGCACCGTCTTCGCCGGGGCCGAGCTTCGCGAGCGGCTCTCCCTCGGCGAGAAGCGGGAGGACATCCTGGCCGGACTGCACCGAGCGATCGTCCTCCGGGCGATGTCGCTCCTCGCGCGGTCGGGCGGCGTCTCGGAGGAGTTCACGTTCACCGGCGGAGTCGCGAAGAACCCGGCCGCCGTCGACGCTCTGAAAAAGCTCGTGCAGCAGAACTACGGTGACATTCATCTGAACATCTCGCCGGATTCCATTTACACCGGCGCGCTCGGGGCCGCGCTCTTCGCGCGGCGTGATGCCAAGAAGGAGGCGGCCTAGATGGAGACCCTCGTCACGGCGGGCATCGACGTAGGCTCGTCCGCGATCAAGGTGGCGGTCGCGGAGGACACCGAGGGCGGCGAGTCGAAAATGCTGGCCGGCCGAACGGTGAGGATTCGGCGTCGCGACCCGATGGCTGTCGTCGACGACGTGTTCGAGGAAACCGTCGAAGCGGCCGGCGTGGCGCGGGACGACATCGCCTACGTCGCGACGACCGGCGAGGGGGAGATGGTCTCCTTCCGCACCGGGCACTTCTACGGAATGACGACCCACGCCCGCGGCGGGAGCTGGCTCGATCCCGAGGCGCGCGCGGTCATCGACATCGGAGCCCTGCACGCGCGAGCGGTGCTCATGGACGGGCGCGCGAAGGTCCTGAGTTACCGCATGACGAGCCAGTGCGCGTCCGGCTCGGGACAGTTTCTCGAGAACATCTGCCGCTACCTCGGGGTCACCCTCGAGGAGATCGGGCCGCTGTCGCTGGAGGCGGACGACCCCGAGAGGTGCTCCTCGGTGTGCGCCGTTCTCGCCGAGACCGACGTGATCAACATGGTTTCGCGCGGCATCTCGATCCCGAACATCCTGCGAGGAATCCACGACTCGATGGCCGGCCGATATCTGCGGCTACTGACCGCGGCCGGCGCCCACGGTATCGTTCTCGTGACCGGCGGGCTATCGGCGGACCTCGGCTTGCTGGCCGCGATGCGAGACGCCATCGACAAGAAAGACGTGGCGCTCGAGATCCGCCGCCACGACGAGAGCATCCTCGCGGGCGCACTCGGCGCCGCCCTCTGGGGGGCGTTTCGGGCTCGGAAGCTCGCGCGCAGCGGCTGGTCTCCGGGAGCACTCGGTGTGTCCGCGCCCCCGGTGGCATCGTGAGTTCCCGAAGTGCCGCTCAGGCGGCGGCCGATGTCGCCGCGCTCGTCTCCCTCGAGGGAAAAGTGGCGCTCGTCACGGGTGGAAGTGGGGGCATCGGCTCCGCGATCGTGCGGCGGTTCCGGGAAGCGGGGGCGGCCGTGCTGAACGCCGACGTCCCGGAGCGAGCCGACGATCAGGCATCGCACTTCTTGCCGTGCGACCTCGCCGATCCAGCGTCGGTTCGAGCCACGGTGGAAGGAGTGCGGGCGGCCGAAGGAAGGCTGGATGTGGTCGTTCACGCCGCCGGAATCACGCGCGATGCCGTCCTCTGGAAGATGTCGCAAGAAGCGTGGTCGGATGTGATGCGGGTCAATCTCGATTCCGCGTTCCACCTGTTGCAGGCCGCGACACCGATGCTGCGGGAGAGAGGTGGCAGCGTCGTCCTGATCGCGTCCATCAACGGAGAGCGGGGGAAGTTCGGGCAGGCGAACTACGCGGCGAGCAAGGGAGGCCTGATCGCTCTCGCCAAGACGGCCGCTCAGGAGCTCGGAAGGTTCGACGTTCGCGTGAACGTGATCGCTCCCGGCCTCATCGACACGCCGATGACCAGGAGCTTGCCCGCCGAAATCGTCGCCCGGGCGCGGGCGGAGACCGTGCTGGGAAGATTGGGACAGGCCGACGACGTCGCCCGCGCGGCGCTCTTCCTCGGGTCCGATCTCTCCACGCACGTCACGGGACAGGTCCTCCGCGTCGACGGGGGCCAGTGCATGGCATGACGCCATCCAGAGAGGAACGTTCGATGAGCACCACGAATCTCGAAAAGCAGTCGGTAATCGTGCGGCAACTTCGCCCGGACGATCTGGAGGCGGTCGTGGCGCTGGACGCGAAGAACACCGGCCGCCGCCGCGAAGAGTTCTTCAAGACGAAGCTCCAGCAGAATCTGGCGGAGACCGGCATCCAAATCTCGCTGGCGGGAGAGCTGGCCGGTGCTTTCGTCGGATTCCTGCTCGCGCGGGTCTTCTACGGCGAGTTCGGCACCATGGAGCCGGTCGCCGTTCTCGACACGTTCGGAGTTCATCCGGACTTTCGAAGCCGCGGAGTCGGCCGGGCGCTCCTGCACCAGCTCCGCACGAACCTGAACGGCCTCGGGATTCCCCGGCTCCGCACCGACGTCAGTTGGGACGATCAGGATCTGCTGGGGTTCTTCCACCACGAGGGATTCCGTCCCGCCGCGATGATCTGTCTGGAACTGGATTTGATGGAGCGGCCTCGTTACGAGGAGTGAGTCGTCGGGGGCGTCCCGGCCGGGTCGGAGCGCACGAGTCCGCATCGTTCCCGCCACATCACGTTCCAGGTGACGAGAAGGAATGCGAAGACGACCCACAGGTGACGGGTTCGAAGCTCGAAGGCGCTGACGCCGTACGCAATGAGCACGAGCCAGGAAATCAGGAGAGCCACGGCCAGACCCTGGAGCTCGCGGTCGCGCGCGTTCGCCACCACTTGCCAGCCGGCCTGCACGGTGGCGAGAAGGAAGACGAAGAGCGCCACCACGCCGATGATCCCCGTCTCCGCCCAGACGCCGAGATAGGTGTTGTGTATCTCGTGCGGGGACCAAGCGCCCGGCGCGAGCGCGGTGTTCCGGCTGAAGAAATCGCCCACGCCGACCCCGGTGAACGGATAGCGAACCGCCGCCACCTCGAATCCCTGGAGCTGGTAGTGGCGGGTCGGGCTGAGCACCTCCAACGACGAGACTCCTTGCGCGATCGAAAACGCACGCTGAAACGAGAACGGCAGCGTGTGAAACAGGATGACGAGAAGTGGACCGGCCGCCAGCGCCGCGAGACCGAGCCCCGACAGCTTCAACGCCGGCCGGCTCCGTAGGATGCTCCCGGCGGCACGCCCTCCGAAGAGAACTCCCACCAAACCGACCCCCAGGAGGAATCCGGTCCGCGAGCCGGTGGCGAACAGGCAGATGAGCGCGAGCGCGATGAGGAGCATTCGCCTGAGCCGGACCCTTGTCGTGTGAGATCTGAACGCCCATTGAAACCACAAGAGCGGCAGGCTCGCCGTGAGGTAGAGGGAAAGCTGTCCGGACTTCTTGAACGTCGACGTGACCTTGGGACCGTTCGTGAGCAAGCTGTCGACGTTCCCGAGGAACAGCATGACCACGCCGATCAAGCCGCCCGCGACCACGAGGATGACTCCCGCCTCCCAGGCACGGAGGCATCGGTAAAGAGCCGGTCGGGTCCGCACGTGAAAGACTATGCAGGCCAGGAGCGCGATGTTGACGCTGTAGGCGATCGTCTCCACGAGGGAGCGGGAGGCCGTCTCCGTGACGAAGAAGGAGGCGAGCGCCATCGTGAGAAACAACACGAGCCCCACGTAGAACTGGCGCGGAACGCGAAGGCTGCCCCAGTCGCCGCCCCGCCCGCGGGCGATGGCAACCAGCGTGCCGGCGACCACCAGAAACGTGAACGCGTCCGGAACCGCGAAGCGGGCTGCGATCCCCCCGCTGGCCGACGTCTTCTGCATCGGGAGCGTGAAGAGCACGGCGAGCATGCCCCAGCTCGGTACGCAAAAGGCCCGCAATCCGAAGAACACGACGGCCGCGGCGACGACCGCCATGAAGAACTCCGGCGGCAGGACTCGAAAAGTGGGCGCGATGACCGTCTCCTTGGCGCGCGGCTAGTGTGCCGTCTTGAGAGCCATGAAGACTCTCGCAATTCCCTGCTGAGTCCGAGCTTCGCGAGGTCGGGAGACACCCTCGCCCGCCGTTGCTGCTTGGCTCGCGGGACA
>JALGZO010000484.1 GCA_025774865.1 bacterium
GGAAGGCGATAGTCCGCCGAGACCACTGCCCGGGCGGCCTACCCAGAGCCGCACCTCGCGGCCCGAGGCGTCGCGCGCGACCGCGTCGAAGCCTTCTCCTTCGATCCCGACCCGCTCGACGATCTCGTATTCGCCGAAACGCAATGGCCCGCCTATCTCAGCCGGACGATGCGGCGCGACTCGGCTTCCTCTTCGGTTTGCAATCTCACGAGGTAGATCCCGGGCGACGCGAGCGAGCCGTCGACCGTGATCCCGTTCCACAGCACGCGGTGAGGGCCCGCCCCCTGCTGGCCGTGCTGCAGAACCGCGACGCGCCGACCGGTGAGATCGAACACCTCCAGCCGGACCGCTCCCGGACGGGACACGACGTACGCGATCGAGGTAGTCCCGCGCGTCGGCGACGGGAATACATTCGTGATCGCCGTGGCGGCCGGGAGGTCGCGCGGGAGCGATTGCTCCGAGGCGCTGGAAGAAGACGGATCGAGCTCGACTCGGTGGTCCACGAATCCGTCGTTCGCGCCGTGCCGCCAGTCGGGCACGGGTCCCGCTCGGCACCCGTTCCGCGCGACGACTGTCCACCAGAAGTCCGGCTCGAAGGGGAAACCGACGGAGAAGAGCCGCACCGTGGTCTGGTTCTCGGTCAGCCCCGTCCGGACGAACCATTCCTCCGGGGGGGCGACGGGCGAATCCGCCAGCCGGAAATCGTACGTGATGGCGGGGACGCCCTCCGGCTGAACGGCCGCCTCCCAGGTGAACCGGTACGGATCGCGCCCGGGCACGGCCTCATCTTCGGCGGGCTCGAGGAGCGCGAACGCACTCGGCGCCGGGTCGGCCAGATTGCGGAAGAAGTTCAGTCCGCCCCCGCTCTCCCCCACCGCGAGGTCCAGGTCTCCATCCGCGTCGAGGTCGACGAGGCTGGGCACCGACGACGCGCCGACGTCGATCCCCCCGAGGCGCAGCGCCGCCGACTCGAAGATCGGGGCTCCCGCGGCCCCGGTGTTCTGGAAGAACTCGATCGTGCCGTCGAACTTGCCCAGCAGGAGGTCCTCGTCGCCGTCGTCGTCAACATCGACCAACTCCGGCGCGAGATTCTGCCCGAGCACGCCGAGCCCCTGGTAGTCGCCCGACGCCAGTACGAAGTCGTGGGACTCCGGCGTGCCGTCGTTCCGGAAATGGAGAAGGTGCGCATTGCCGGTGAAGTCCCACTGACCCACGAGGCAGTCCAGGTCGCCGTCGCCGTCTTCGTCGAAGAACGCCGGCGTCGCCTGCGACAGCACGTGCGTCCGGAACGTGCGGCCGAAGGAGTCGCCGAAGTCCTCGTCCTGGATCTCTACGAAGCCGGCTGCGTCGGCCCCCACCGCGTCGTTGCGCCAGAGTCGAAGAGCCCCGCTGGTCATGCCGACGATGAGATCCGGATCGCCATCGTCGTCGAGGTCGGCGAACTCGGGAGCGGCCCAGGCGGCACCCGGAAGCGGGATCCACGCAGGCGCCACGAGCGCGAACTCCGCCGCGGACTCCGTCCCGATGTTCTCGAAATACGAGAGCTCCCACGAGGTTCCCGTCGCGAAGAACATGTCTTGATCGCCGTCACCGTCGAGGTTCGCGAAGGCCATCGCGGACCATCGACCCCGATCGAACTCGGGAAGAAAACCTCCGGTCTCCATGACGAATGACGGGGAGCTCGCGGATCCCTCGTTCTGAAACGAGTAGAGGCGGTCGTCGTTCGTGAGGGTGCCGGGCCCGAGGATCGCGTCCGCGTCGCCGTCGTTATCGAGGTCACCGTAGGTCACCAAGAGATAGTGCGGAAACTCTCCCGGGAACCCGGTGCTGTCGGGGAAGAAGGTCTGGGTCTGACAGACGAAGTCCGGATTCGGCGGCGCGCCGACGTTTCGCCAGTGATAGATGTTCGAGTTGAACTCATCGCCGACGAAGAGATCGGGAAGCTGATCGTCGTCGATGTCAAAGAACGAGAACAGCATGAACCCGTGTCGCGGATCGACGTCCCGGAGGAAGCCGCCCCCCGACTGGGGACGCTCCGGATTGCAGGAGTCAGGACGAATGTCGAGACCCCCGTAGGCGGTGGTCTCCAGCCGGAAATTCGCCTCGCCCCGGAACTGGTGGTTCCGGTAGAGGATCACGCTTCCCGACACGTCTCCCATGAGGAGGTCCTGATCGCCGTCGCCGTCGAGGTCCACGAAGTCGGGCGTCGTGAACTGGAACGGAATCGGATCGCCCACGGCGTCGGCGAACCAGCCGTCCGGGTGCGTCGAGAGGTTCATGAATACCGGTGACATGGGGCCGCCGACGTTCGTGTAGAGATAACCGCCGGTTCTCTCGACCGTCGACGTGCTGTCCGACAGCTCGAACGGCGGCGCCTCCACCAGCAGATCCCAGTCGCCGTCGGTGTCGACGTCGGAGAAGCGCACGAAGTACAGCTCGTGAACGCCCGCAAAGTCATCCGTCACCAGGACGAAGTTCGCGGAGGACACACTGCCGTCGTTGCGGTAGTAGCGGAGTTGACCGTCTTCCTCGGCGACGAACAGGTCGAGGTCGAGATCCCCGTCGATGTCGAGAAGCTGCGGCCGCGGCTTGTGCCAGCCCCCGTACCACGCGTTCGGCACCGGGCCCATCGCGTCGTAAACGGGGAACGGCTCGAGCTCCCGCGCGAACTCGGGAAGGCACTCCGCGCGTCCCTGGATCGACGTGGTGGCGACGGCCGCCAGAGCCAGAAGAGCGGCGTAGAGATGGCGCGAGCGGCCACGGGCGAAGGTGAGAAGCGGCAAGACGGCAGCTCCCTCAAAAGGGGACAGTCGGCTCCAGTCTAGCGTGGAACGGGAGCGGCGACCATCACCTCATCTTCACGATGCGGATCGTGCGCTCCTCCCCCCCGCCGACTGTCCGGAGGAAGTACACGCCCGAGCCCACGACGCGCCCGGAACCGTCCCGCCCATCCCAGACGATCTCGCGCGCATCCGACGACGTCGCGTGGAGACGACGCACGACGCGACCGCTGACGTCGTGGACGACGACGACGGGAAGCGGCTCGCCGCGCCGCGGCGACACCGGGATGTGAAGTTCCGTGCGGAACGGGTTCGGACGGGGTCGTCCGAAGACGACCCCCGCGCGAACGTCGCTCGCCGACACCGCCCCCGGAGCCAGCCCGTCGAGGTCGCTCGCATCCCGGAGGGTAAGCCGGTACTTCGACTGGTAGGGCGCGGAGAAATCGCGCTGCGTGAGGAGCGCCGTGAATTCGAAGTCCACGAGGTCCGCCGCCTCGGGGGGAATCGCGACGCCGCGCGGCAGGATCAGGGCGACGGGGCCGGACCCGTCGTCGATCGTCACCGCCCGCTCCGACGACCCATCCTGGGGCAGGCTTCCCGATTCGACGTTCGCACCGGTCACCCGGACCGCGCTTCCTTCGACCGCTTCCAGCGACCAGCCGATCTCCCCGGTCGCCACGTCTCGCGCTTCCGGGCAAGGATCGCCGCTCGACGCGATCTCCACGATCGCGTCCGACAAAACCGTTTCGCCGAGCACTTGACTCAGGATGCCGGCGGCCCGCACGAAGTCGCCACGCTCGACCTCGGTGATCGGGCCGAGCTCCTCTCGCACTTGAATGCCGCCGGTGGCGTCCTGCAGGTAGAAGATGCCGACGGTGGGATCCTTGAAGCGCGTATCCGTCGTCGCGCATCCCGCGACCGCGAGCCACTCACCGAGCCGCGTGCCGACGCCGTTCACATCGACCTCGCGCGCGTCCGCGACCGCGACCGCGTCCGCGAAGTTCCCGGGTGGATCGAACACCCCGTTTCCGTCCACGTCGACCCGGACCGGGTTCGTGAACGCGATCGGCCTGAAATCCGGACCGCGGCGAACCGGGGAGAGGTCACCCTCGCCTTCGACGAAGAGGAGATACCAGGTGTCCTGCTCCGGCCGGTGTTCGCTTGCGAACGTCACGTCCTGAGGGCCCTCGAGCCCGGTCGCGAGAGGGACGGTGGAGATCGCCTTCGCGTTCGCCCAGATCGTCGCCTCGGTGGCGCGCAACCAGGACGGACATTGCACGCGACAGGACAGCGTCACCGTTCCGTCCCCGGCCGTCGCGAGCCCGCCGAGGCCGACTCCGTTCGCGGTGAAGTCGAGCACGGGACCGTAGGAGACGAAGACCTGGCCCTCCAGCACTGCGTTCACGAGGTCTTCCTCCCGAACGCGGCCCGGCTCCGCGTCGGCGGCGACGAAGTTGCGCGGATAGCCGGGCTCCGTGTACACGACGTGATGAGAGTCGGAGTTGCCGGTCGCCGTGATCCGGTGCCCGTTGTTGAGCATCCGCATCCAGGTCTGGAAGTTGGAGAAACCCTGGCCGAGGTGGTTTCCGCTCATCACTTCGACCGCGTCGAAGTCGAACGAGAAGCCCGCGTTCTCCGGTTCGCCGGTGAAGGGATTCACGGCGTAGATCTGGAAGTACTGATTCCCCCAGTCGACGATGACCGGATGATTTACCTGGACGACGTCCGAGCCGGGGTCGGCGTGCGCGGTCGCAAAGAGCCCCGTGGGCGTCACGTCCTCCCAGGGAATCGGCTGGCGTCCGGCCTCCAGGGGCCACGCGTTGAAGTGTCCGAAGATCCGCGTGGTGATCTCCTGCCCGACCGAGCTCGTGATCCAGTCACCGAGCCCGAGCTCCGCGATGACGGGGCCGTAGTTCGTGACCACGTTGTGATCGGTGGCGATGGCCCACTCGACGCCTTCGCCCGCGAGCGTGAGGATCCGCCCCGGGACGGGCACGGGCGAGTCGCTCGACGGCGCGCTGTGAAGATGAAAATCTCCGGACATCCATCCTGCCGAATCCACTTCGCGCGCGAGGATCGCGGCCACGTGCGGGGAACCTCCGGGAGCGACCACGATCCGCTCCTCGTGGAGTCCGTACTCGATTCCGCGCGAGACGACGATATCGTAGGTGCCGGACGGAAGCCGCACCGTGCCTTCCCCCTTCGGCAGGTACGCCACGTCGTCCGAACCCTCGGCGCGGTCGTCCGGTCCGAGGTGAAGGGCCGAGCCATCCGCCGGGAGGAACGTGACCTTGCAGGGAAGAGCCGCGCCGCCCCCGTCGACGATCGTGAAGCGCATCTCCGCATCGAAGTCGCGTCCCGACGTCCACCCGACGAGGTCGTCGTCGGAGCGCGGCTCGAGAAGGAAGTCGCCGAACCCGAACGCGACGATTCCCGTGATCGACTCGAAGCGATCGCCGGGATCCGCGATGTACCAGGTGTGGAACTCGTCGTCGACGAGAGCGCCCGCGCCCGAGTCGTCCCGGATGGGGAACTCCCCGTAGCGAGACGTCTCCCCGATGACGAGAGCGTCGTCGACGCGAATGAGCACCCCTTCCCACGGCTCACCGTCGACCACGAGGTCGAGCACGCGCGCGGGGGAAGGCTCCGGGAGCGCCGCGGATCCGAAGCCGCGGGCGGACCATTCCGAGAGCCTCGTCTCGCCGAAGTACTCGACGACCTCGCCGGTCACCGACACCCGCTCGCCCACCGACCGGCGCAGCGCCGCCCCCGCGACCTTCAGCCCGCTCCACTCTCCCCCGCTCGGATCCGCGATGTAGTAGAAGAGACCGTGCGGAGAGATCGCCGTCACCACCCCGGCGACGGTGACGCGAGAGCCGGCGTACGGGGAGCTCCCGGACTCGGTCCGCTGCACGTCGTAGGGCGAAAGGAGCGGCGCCGACTCGGGGGACGCCCCCACCAGAACCGCCGCGAGCAGACTGACGGCTCCGGCGGCGAGCACCATGCGCTTCGGACTTCGGATCACGAGGTCGATCCCGATCGGGAGAGGTGGGAGCAGCGTTCCATGATATGCGCCACGGAGGTCGGGGCCAAGGCGAGAACCCTAGAGGAGTCGCATCGCCTCGGCGAGCTCCTGGCGCGTGATCCCCGAGAGCCGGGGCTTGTTCTGCAGGGTGCGGGCTTCTTCGCGGGCGGCTTCCACCCGACCGTGCTCCGCGCAGATTCGAATCTTGAGGAGTCGCGGGCGGTCGTCCTTTTCGGAGAGCTCTATCGCGCGGTCGACGAGCGCGATCGCCCTCTCGACCGACGCTTCGTCCGCCGATCCTTCGGAAATCGCGAGCGAGAGGTTGGCCAGTACGTGAACCGCGTCGGGGTTGCGGCGGTACGCCTCTTCGTACGCCTCGACGGCGTCGGTCGGGCGCCCCTGCTCCGTCAGCAGCACGCCGAGGTTGAACGCGTATTCCGCGAATTGCGGGTCCGCTCGCATCAAGGCGCGAAGGAGCGCCTCCGCCTCCCGAGGGCGCTCCGCCTCGGCGAGCGTCTTGGCGAAGAGAACGCCCGCGGAGCCCCGCCCCATGCCGGCGTCGAAGAGGCTCCGGAACTCTCGAATTCCGTCGTCGACGCGATCGGTCAGGACGAGGGCCTGACCGTAAAGCGTCCGCGCCTCGACGTTTCCCGGATCGCGGCGGAGAATCTCCTCCAGCCCGACGACGATTTCGTCGTGCCTCCCCGCACTCAGAGCCGTACGGAACGCGTTGACCTCGTGCCAGATTCCGAGCATGTCCTTCGGGTCCGCGTTCGAAGGCTCCGGGCGCTCCGCTCCGAACACGTAGCCGAGCGCGCGTAGCGCTTCGACCTCCTCGGGGGGAAGCGTCGACCGCGGGGCGACCTCTCGGGCTCCGGCGAGGACCTCCTCCACTCGAGCATCGAGTCCCTCGCCTATCGCGACCTTGGACTCGTGGAGGCTCGTGGACTCGCCAGGATCCGAGGCCAGATCGTAGAGCTCCGGCCGCGGCGCCCGGACCCACGCCCACTCGTCCGTGCGAACTCCCGCGAGCATCGACCATCCGTACAAGTCGACGGGCAGGCGCGTCTCCGAGTATGCAAAGCGCCCCGTCACTTCCCCGCGACGAAGCCCGGCCAGGAGACTCCGTCCGTCGAAGGACGATCCGGACACGATTCCCAGAAGTTCGAGAACCGTGGGCGCGAAATCCGCGTTCGAGACCGTGCCCGCCACCCGCCGGCCCGCGGGCAGCGCGCCCGGCGCCCACAGCACGAACGGTATGCGCAGAGTCGCGCCGCGGAGCAAGAGACCGTGGGTCGTCTCGCCGCCATCCCCGAAGGCCTCACCGTGATCGGCGAGCACCGCGACGAGGGTGCGGTCGAGGTGCCCGGTCTCGCGGAGGCGATCGAGC
>JALGZO010000485.1 GCA_025774865.1 bacterium
GCCGATGGCGGCGCGTCGCGGTCCGGATGGCGCGGCCGGCCGGCGCTCGGCGAGTGCTCGACCTCGCGGCGGGCACCGGCGACCTGGCGATGACGTTCGCCCGCGCGGAGGGTTTCGAGGGGGAGGTCCTCGGGCTCGACTTCAGTGGCGAGATGGTCCGACGGGCGCGACAGAAAGCGGCCGCCCGACGCCTGTCGAGCCGCGTGCAGTTTCGCGAGGGGGATGCGCTCGAGATCCCCGAGCCGGATGGATACTTCGATATCGTCTCGATCGGTTTCGGCGTGCGCAATTTCGCCGACGCGGAGAAAGGACTTCTGGAGGCGCACCGGGTACTCGCGCCCGGTGGGCGCCTCGTCGTGCTGGACTTCTTCAAGAGACACGAGAATCCCCTGCTTCGACTGTACCTCGACCAGATCGTGCCCCGGATCGGGCGCTGGATCTCGCGGAGCCCGAGCGCCTACGGCTACCTTCGACACTCGACCCGAGGGTTCCTGAGCCCCGACGAGTTCGTCTCCCTGCTTCACTCGCTCGGTTTCTCGCCGATTGTATTGAATCGGTTGACGTGGGGGATTGCCCATTGCATCGTCGCGACGAAGCCAGCGGAGCGCCAGGAGTAACCCTGGATACCATGCCCCCTCCGCCCGCCAGGGACACGGGTAAGCGAGGAATGAGCCAGACCGAGTCGTTCCTCCCGGACCCGCCCTCCACGAACCTCGGTGAGAAGCTCTGGCGGGCGACTCAGCTTCTCGCCCTGCTCTACGTCTTTCTTCTCGCCATCTCGATGATGGGGGCCGCGTTCAAGCTCCTCGGCAAGGACTTCGCCGAGACCCTGATCACGTCGACCTCGAACCACCGCGATCATCCAGAGCTCCTCCACGACGACGTCGCTGATCGTCGGGCTCGTGGCGGCGGGCGCCGTCTCGGTGCAGGGCGCGGTCCCGATGATCATGGGCGCGAACATCGGAACGACGGTCACGAACACGATCGTCGCCATGGCCTCGGTCAACCGGCGCGACGAGTTCCGGCGCTCTTTCGCGGGCGCCACGATGCACGACTTCTTCAACGTCATCGCAGTCATCGTCATCCTGCCGCTCGAGCTGACGACACACATGCTCGAGCGCATGTCGGGAGCGCTCGCCACGGTGCTCGTCGGATCCGGTCAGGTCGAGTTCGACAGTCCGGTGAAAGCGATCACGAAACCGGTCGCGAAGGGATTCGTCCACTGGCTGGAGGGGCTCGGGTGGGGTGATCCGGTCGTCGGGACCTTCGTCCTCGTGGTGGCAGTCCTCGGGATCTTCCTCGCGCTCTCCCGGCTCCCGTCCCTGATGAGGGAAATGTTCCTCTCCCGGGCCGAGGGCGCCTTCTACCGGCTGATGCACCGAGGCGGCCTCGTGGGGATGGGAGTCGGCGTCTTCATCACGGTTCTCGTGCAGTCGAGCTCGATCACGACATCGCTTTTGGTTCCGATGATCGGAGCGGGTATCATCCCGCTGGAGGCGGCGTTCTCGATCACGCTGGGCGCGAACATCGGGACCACCGTGACGGCGCTGTTGGCATCCACGGCGGGGACGCACGACGCCGTCGCGATCGCACTGGTCCACCTGCTCTTCAACATCATGGGGATCTGTATCATCTTCCCGATTCGCGCAATCCGCCGGATCCCGATCCGTCTGGCCGAGAACCTCGCGGAGTTCTCGCTGCGGTCGCGATTGGTTCCGCTGCTCTACTTGGTATTTCTCTTTTTCCTCCTGCCGGGTCTCATCATTCTGGGGCAGAGGATCTTGTCGGGAAGCTGATCCCGGGGAGGCAGACGATGTTCAAATCACTCGCCGATTTCTTTCGAGGTGTCGACTGGACCGGTGCCGTCGTCGACAGCTTCGACGAGATGCTGGCCATCGCGGAGAGGAACTTCATTCTCTGCGCGGACCATCTCGTGGGAACCGACGACCCCGCGGTGGTCCGCGAAGAGATCTATGCCCGCGACCAGGACATCAACTCGCGGGAGCGCGCCATCCGTCGCCGGATCATCTCGCACCTCGCGGCGAGTCCCCCGGAGCACGAGATCCCGATGGCCCTGGTGCTCACGAGCCTCGTGAAGGACGCGGAGCGCATCGGCGACTACGTGAAGAATCTCTACGAGACGCACCAGATTCACGACTTCGACCGCGCAGTTTACGACCGGTACTACGACGGGATCCGTACCCAGATGAAGGCGCTCTTCCGGGAAGCGCGTGAGGCCTTTCGCGAGAGCAATCCAGCGAAAGCCCACGCCACCATCACGGCCGGACGGGAGACCATGAAGCACTGCGAGAACGCGATCCGTGAGATCGCGTCGACGGAGCATTCGGTCCCCCAGGCCGTCGCGCTCGTGCTCATCGGCCGCCACTACAAGAGGATCTGTGCCCACCTCGTGAACATCGCGACCTCGGTCGTCGTCCCGGTCGATCGCCTCGACTACTACGACGAGAGCTTGAAGTAGGAGCCGCGCCCGGCGGCCACGGCTTTCGCGGCCAAC
Source organism: bacterium (assembly GCA_025774865.1). Lineage (GTDB taxonomy): Bacteria > ARS69 > ARS69 > ARS69 > ARS69 > JALGZO01. Next base: position 2,516 of record JALGZO010000485.1, read on the forward strand.
CACCCCGGCGCGCCGGTGATTCCACCGCCCGGATGGCTCCCGCTGCCACCGAGGAAGAGGCCCCCGATCGGCGTCTCGTAGCGTGCGCATTCCGGCGTGGGGCGCAGGACAAGCTGGTCGAGCGCGTGATCCCCGTGGAACAGGTGCCCTCCGGTGAGTCCGTAACGCTTCTCCAGATCCACCGGGGTCAGCACTTCGCGGCCGACGATGGAGCTTCGAGTTCCGGGCGCAACCTTCTCGAGAGCCCCGATGACCGTTTCGCCCAGCTGCTCGCGACTCTCGTCCGTCCAGCCACCCTCGAGATCGTAGGGCGCGAAGCTCGCGAGGATCGACACGACGCCGTGCCCCTCGGGCGCGAGACTCGCGTCCGCCACCGTCGGCACGTGGATGTCGAGGAGCGGCGCCCCGGAGATGCGGCGGTACTTCACCGCGTCGAACGCGCGCTCCATGTCGTCGAACGTCTCTCCGACGCGGACGAACTCGACTTCGAGGTCCGGCCGCCCGGCGAACCGTAGCGGGCCACCGAGCGCGAGGCTCACCTTCGCCACGTTCCCTTGCGAGCGCCAGGCCGCGACGTGGCGCTCGAGCTGAGGGGCGCGATCCCGGCGGCCGACGAGCTCCAGAAAGGTCCGCCGCGGATCGCACGTGGCGAGGACGATCGGAGCCTCCAGAACCTCCCCGCCGGACAGCCGGACCCCGCGCACGGCGCCGTCGGACACCGGGATGCCTGTGACCGCCTCACCCGTCCGGATCTCGACGCCTTGACTCCCGGCGGCGCGCTCGAGCGCCTCGACGAACGCCCGCGGCCCCTTCCCTGCGGCCCGGCCGCTGAGCGCCTCGTACCGAAAGAGGTTCGCATTGCTGCCCGGCGACCAGGGCCCCATGAAGGCTCCGGCGAGCGCCGGCGCCGCGAGCGCGCAGCGGAGGCACTCGGTCTCGAACCACTCGTTCAACCAGTCCGCGACGCACATCGGAAGGATCCGCAGGACTTCGCGCATGTCCCGCCGGCCCAGACGGCGCAACGCCCAGCCGCGTCGGGCCCCTTCGAGAAGTGAGGGGGTCTCGAGCCCGGGGGGCGGCTCGGCGAGCACGTGAGCGGCGAAGCGGCGCGTGCGCGAGAAGAACTGGCGGTACCCGGCGTACCGCGAGACATCTCGGTCGGAGTGCGCCTCGATCTCGGGCGCCGCTTTCGCTGGATCGTGAGAGAGCAAGAGTCCTCGGCCGTCGACTTGCGGCACGAAGACCGGCGGCGGCTCCGCCGTCAGCTCGAGGCCGTGGCGCTCGAGCTCCAACGCCTCGACGACCTCGGGCCGAATCCCCGTCGTGTCGTGGAGGAGCCCGGCCGTCCGGTAGCCCGGATGGAATTCGTCGCCCGCCGCGACGCCGCCGATCGCGTCGCGCCGCTCCAGGACCACCACCTTGCGGCCGCCCTTCGCGAGCATCGCGGCCGCCGTCAGCCCGTTGGGTCCCGCACCGATGACGGCCACGTCGCACTTCATGCGGCACGCGCCGCGAGGATCGTCTTCGCGCAGAGCTCTCCCGGGCCTCCCATGATCCCACCGCCCGGGTGCGTTCCCGACGCGCACATCCAGAGATTCCGGATCGGGGTCCGGTAGTGCGCCCAGCCGGCGACGGGCCGCTGGAAGAGAAGCTGCTCCGGACTCAGCTCCCCGTGGAAGATGTTGCCCTCGGTCAATCCGAACTCCTGTTCCAGATCCCACGGGCTCAGAACCTGCCGGAAGAGGATGGACTCCTTCAGGCCAGGGCAATACTCCTCGAGCGTGTCGACGACGGCGTCGCCGAGCGCCTCACGTCGCTCCGGCCAGTGCGACGCCCCCTCCTTGATGTGGTACGGCGCGTACTGCACGAAGCACGAGACGATGTGCTTCCCCGGCGGCGCCACGCTCGGATCGACGACGGAGGGAATGACCACGTTCAGATAGGGCCGTTCCGAGAAATCGCCGTACTTCGCCTGATCGTACGCCCGCTCGAGGTAGTCGATGCTCGGCGCGATCGCGATGTCCCCGCGCAGATGCAACGCGCCGTTCGCCCCGTTCGGCCGGCTCGAGAATTCGGGCAGGCGATCGACGGCGAGATTCACCTTCGCGGAGCTTCCCCGGAGCTTGTAGCGTTTGATCTGGGAGAGGAATTCCGGCGCGAGGTTCTCCTCCCCGACGAGTCCTCGGAACGTGCGGTGGGGATCGAGTCCCGACACGACGACCTTCGCGCGAATCTCTTCCCCGTCCTCCAGCACCACGCCGGTCGCCCGGCCCCCTTCGATGATCAATCGCTCGACCGCCGCCTCGGTTCGGATCTCCGCGCCGTGACTCTTCGCGGAGGACGCGATCGCCAGGCTCAACTGCCCGGTGCCACCGCGCGCGAATCCCCAGGAGCGAAAGGCACCGTCGATCTCGCCCATGTAGTGGTGGAGCAGCACGTAGGCCGTGCCCGGAGACCGCACGCCGAGGAACGTCCCGATGATCCCCGAGACCGACATGGGCGACTTCAGCACCGGCGACTCGAACCACAGGTCGAGGAAATCCACCGCGCTCATCGTCAGGAGCTGCAGATGCACGTGCTGCAGGTCCGGTCCGAGCGTCTCGAACTTGCGACCGAGCCGCAGCAGCCGCGCGATCTGGCGGGGATCGAGCGACGCCGGATCGGGGGCCGGCCCATCGATCAAGCCCTTCGCGAAGTGCGCGATCTTCCCCATCACGACGCCGAACTCGGGGTACGTCTCCGCGTCCCTGGCGGAGAAGCGCGCGATCTCGCGGCGCGTGTCGTGCGGGTCGGCCCAGCGACAGAGGGAGTCTCCGTCCGGCAGAGGCAGAAACGAGCACTCCAGCGGAATCATCTGCAGGCCGTGCTCCGCGAGAGAGAGCTCCCGGATGATGTGCGGGCGAAAGAGGCTCACGACGTACGAGCACACCGAGAAATGGAAGCCGGGGTAGAGCTCCTCGGTGGCCGCCGCTCCCCCGAGCACGTGGCGTCGCTCGAGGACGAGAACGCGTCGGCCCGCCTTCGCCAGGTACGCGGCGCAGACGAGCCCGTTGTGACCACCGCCCACGACGATCGCATCCCACGGCTTTGCCATCACGCGCGCTTCCTCTCCGGGTCGAAGAACGGCTTGCGGCGAACGGTGGCTCGTACCCGGTGGCGCACGTACTCCACGGTCACCTCGATGCGGAGCTCCTCTCCCACCTTTCCGTGCGGTGCCATCACGGTGGCCAGCGCCAGGTTCTTCTTGAGGATGGGTGACCACGAGCCGCTCGTCGCGTACCCCACCTGAAGGCCGCTCGCGTTGTACACGGGAACCGAGCCACGCCACGCCGAACCGTGGATCTCCGGAGGCAGACCGAGCCTCTCGAACAGCACGGCGGTCTCGTCCCAATCGATCTCGAGACCGACGAAGCGGCGCACCGGACCCGCCCGCTTCTCGGCTCTCAGTGCCGCTTGCCCGATGAAGGGCTCGCGCTTCAGGTTCACCGTCCACCCGAGCCCCGATTCGTACGGTGTCGACTTCCTCGATTCGATGAGACAGTGGTTCGCGCTGTAGTAGTCGACGCCGTTCATGATGAATCCCGCCTCCACGCGGGCCATGTCGAGGGCGTCGAGCCCGTTCGGCAGCATTCCGAAGGGTCCGCCGGCGTCCGTGAGCACGTCCCAGAGGCCGAGGGCGTGCTCGTTCGGAACCCAGATCTCGTAGCCGAGGTCGCCCGAGTAACCGGTGCGGGTAATCGTCGCCTCGAAGCCGTCGAATCGGCCGGGAGTGAGGCGGAAGAATCCGAGACCGTCCAGGTCGGCATCCGTCGCCCGCTTCAAGATCTCTCGCGACTGCGGTCCCTGCAGCGACAGCACGGCGAGTTTGCCCGTCGAGTCGTCGATGCTCACGTCGAAGCCACGCCGGTTCCGGTGGAACCACCAGAGGCTCGGCTCGGCGGCGGTGACCCGGAAGCGGTCCTCCTCGAGTCGCGAGACGGTACCGTCGTCGAGGAGCTTGCCTTCTTCGTCACACCAGCAGCAGTAGGTGACTTGACCCACCCGGAGCTTCGCGATGTTCCGCACCATGACGCGCGACAGGAACTCCACGGCATCGGGGCCCCGGACCTCGTACTTGAAGAGCGGCGTCACGTCCTGGAGACCCGCCGAGTGGCGGATGGCGAAGTACTCCCGCTCGTGATACGAGCCGTACGAACGCACCGCGTGGTAGCCGGCCCAGTCCTTCCAGAGGAGACTCTGACAGAGGGCTGCGGTCCGCGGGTGAAACGGGCTCGGGATGGGCAGGGCACTCACCTCCCTGGGGGGCTCGGGCGGACCGCCGGACAGACTACGAAGTCACCTGGATTTCTACAAGATCGCCTCTGGGCCCCGGGGGCTTGAATCAGTACGCTGGGGGATGCCAAGCGGCAGCTTCTGGCTGCCTCGAAGGGAAGGGGAACTCGTGGGCTTCCTGGTCGACCAGGTGCGGATCGATCCGCCGTGCGTCCTCGCGCCGATGGAGGGGATCACCGATCGCGACTTCCGGTCGCTGATCCGGAGCCTCGGCGGTTGCGGGCTCACCGTCACCGAGTTCGTGAGCTCGGAGGCGATGACGCGCAGCGTCGCCAAGGCCTGGAAGATGGCCGAAGTCGATCCCGGTGAGCACCCGGTCTCCATCCAGATCTACGGCCGCGATCCAGTGCGGATGGCGGACGCGGCGCGCCACTGCGTCGATCTCGGGGCCGACATCGTGGACATCAACCTCGGCTGCCCGTCGAAGGCCGTGACCTCCGGGTGTGCGGGCTCGGCCCTCATGCGCGAGCCGGAACGGGCGCAGGAGATCTTCCGGGCGGTGTCGCACGCGGTGGCTCCATCCGGCGTGCCGTTCACGGTGAAGATGCGCACCGGGTGGGACTCGGAGAACCGCAACGCTCCGGACATCGCCCGGCGCGCCGTCGACGCCGGCGCGAAGATGGTCGCGGTCCACGGCCGCACTCGATGCGACATGTACAAGTCCCGGGCGGACTGGGAGTTCGTCGGAACGGTGAAGACGGCCGTGGACGTGCCGGTCGTCGTCAACGGGGACATTCTCACGGTCGATGATGCTCGCCGGGCCATGGCGGCGTCGGACGCGGACGGCGTCATGGTAGGACGCGGGATCCTGCGCAACCCGTGGCTCCTGAGCCAGATCGCGCAGGCCCTCCGCGGCGAGGAGATCCGGGAACCGAGCCTCGAAGACCGCCGTTCCATCCTGCTCCGGTATTTCGAGCAACTCGCCCGCGGGCTCACCGGCGAAGGTGAGCGCCTCGAGAAAGTGATCCTCGGCCGGATCAAGAAGGTGACCGGATACTTCACGAAGGGTCTGCCGTACGGTAGCAAGCTCCGCGAGCGTATCTTCC
>JALGZO010000486.1 GCA_025774865.1 bacterium
GGTGAGCGTCACGGGGGCGATCAGGGTCGACACAGTTTCCTCTCCTTCCGAACGAACTGTTGACGAACGAATCGTGCACGCGGGTTCGCGCACCACCATTGATGGTCAATTACGCCTGACGAATCAACGCATCCGACACTGCACCTCGACCTTTCCAGGCCTGTCTTGGTTGCAGAAGATGACGCGGAATTGTGGAGTTCTCCTCGCACTCCGGAACCTCCGACGTTCGCGCTTCGCCGTTCACGTTTCAGGAAATTCCGGAATCCGCAAGCGGCGCTGGAATGCGCTTCCCGTGGAGTTGTAGAATGCGGCCGTTCGTGGTCACACATCTCTGACGAACGGGAGAACCACGATGACATTGCCCCGTGTCGACGAATCCCGGTTGGGATTCTTCGGTCCGTTCTACAAGACGCACAGCGGCGCACTGTTCGGTCTCGCGAGTGCCGCGGAGGGAATTCGCGACGGGCTGGCCTTTGCGCTCGTCGCCCGTTACTTCTCACTCCCCGAGTTCGAGGGGATCACGCTCGAGCCGAGCCGCCGCAACATCCAGCCTCCGGAAAACCTGATCCTCCTCGGATCGTCGTCGCTGTTCGTGGACCCCCTGGCGCACAAGACCTCCGGCGGACCGCCGGCCAAGGTGGAGGGCAAGGAGCTCCAGGACCGCATCGACCAGGTTGTCGCGCCGTGCTGCTTCCAGTTCAAGGGGAGCGCAAACCGGGTCGTCGTCAACAAGATCACGGACGAGATCTACCGCCCGGAGCGGGACGAGAAGTCGGGAAAGTTCGTGGACTACGGTGTGATCCGGCGCGTCTTCCGGCCGGGCGAGAACACGGTTTGCCTGGAGGGAGTCCATCGCGTCGGAACGCTCGGAGTGGCGAAGGCCGCGATGAACGAGAACTCACTCAACGCCATCTGGGACGCTGTCAACAAGCTCGAGCCTGCGTTCGACGAGTCACTTCCGCTCGAGATCCTCGTGCGGGCTACGTTCTACGACCAGTTGAAGGACGGCGTCTACGCGATCGACTCGATCACCGCGGTGCCTCTCTTCGTGGTCTACAATCGGCAGTGGATCTTCGATCTCACGGGCGACCGCCGGTGGGTGGACCAGTTGCCGTGGGACATCCATCGAATCGCGCGGAAGGAGGATCCGCCCGAAGACGCGTCGTCGGACGGACCCGGCGGTCTCCCGCGCGTGGAGATCGAAGCGAACCTCCGTGACCTCGACCCCAAGGTCCGGAAGCTCGCGGAGGAGTTGCTGACCAAGCGCGTCGAACCCATCGACACGGATGCCCCGCCGCCGCCGAACGCCCGTCAGAAGAAGCTACTCCGGGCGCTCGTGACCGACGTGAATCTGTTTCGAATGGTCCTCGTGGGGGTCAAGTTCACGGCCCTCGGGAATGAGGCCATTCTTCCGCAGGGTCGCACCCGAATCCGGATCCTGCGCAAGCAGTTCTTTCTGCACCTGGCGCTGTGCCGCATGCTCGGTTGCGGTTTCCGGTGCAACGAGGCGGCGATCCGCGCCTACTTCCCGAAGTTTCGCAGCGAAACCACCGGGAAGAAGTTCACGACGAAGTTCGTGGGATCGGTGCCGGGAAGGATGCGGGAGGGCTTCGAGGCCCTTCTGGGACCGGCGGCCAACCCGATGGATTACATTCACATCGACTACGCGAGGACGGAGCAGACGTACTCCTTGAGGCTCGAGAAGGCCTCGCTCGTCTTGCGGCTGCGTGTCTGAAGAAAAATCGGTGGGCCTCCGCACGGAGGCCCACCGGCTCCAGTCCCAGATGAGGGTCAGCGCGCCTCACTTTCGTGAGCGCGCCGCCACGTTACGTGGCGTAGACCCGCTTGGCCTGAATTCTCCCGTCCTTCGTCTTGATCTTGAGGGTTCCGCCCACTTTCTTGGCGAGGGACCGCCCCTTGCGGATCGCGACGTCTTTCTTCCGATGCACGCTCTCCGGCGACCGCTTGCCTTCTTTCTGGACGAGCCAGCCGTCTGCGCTCATCCGCACCACATACGTCGTCTTCGCCATCTTCCACCTCCCTTTTGTGGACGACGCCCTGGAGCCGACGTCGTATCGCGACAATCATCGGCCGGATTCGCGGATTGTGCAAGCCTTCTGGAAAGGGATTGTCCCGCCGGGGAAGACCTACGCGGTCATCCGGCCGGCTGCTCCGCGAACTGTTCGGCCAGAATCACGTTCCGCCTCTCTCACCGTCCGGCAGAACGGAATCACGACAATGTTGTCGAGTCCGATCTCCTCCCGGACCCGCCGGACAGCCGTCGGTGGTCCTAGAGGTCAGCGCGCCGGCCTCCGGTAGCGACGCCGAGGAGCGTCGAGAGGACGCTCATGACGATCGCGCCCAGAAACGCCCACCCGAAGCCGTCCACCTGGAAGCCGGGAACGAGGGTCGCGCCCAACGCAAACAGAACCGCATTGAGTACGACATAAAAGATCCCGAGGGTCACGATCGTGAGCGGGAGCGTGAGCAGCACGAGGAGCGGCTTGAGCACCGCATTGAGAAAACCGAGGACGAGAGCCGCCACCAGGAGCGCCTCAGGGGAAGTCACGCGCACTCCCGGCAGCATCCACGCCGTGACGCCCAGAGCGACCGCCATCAGGAACCAGTGAGTCAGGAATCGGGACATGGCGACCTCCATTCGATCCGCGGGAGCCATTTGCCGTCTCTAAGGAATACACGAACCACCCGCGAACGCCTATCCTTCCCCTTCATGGTGAAGTTCGTTCTCCCCATTTGCCTTCTGACCGCGGTCGCCTGTACCTCCGACCCGCGCGGTAAGACGATCGTCTTCCCGGTGAGCTCGGTCGGCGCCGAGGCCGACGTACTGCGCGCCCAGATCGCGCGGTTCGAGGAGGAGCGTCCCGATATCCGGGTCGTCCTGCGCGAAACCCCCGACTCCGCCGACCAGCGTCACCAGCTCTACGTGCAATGGCTCGCCGCCGGGGCCGGCGATCCCGACGTCCTGCAGCTGGACGTCATCTGGACGCCGGAGTTCGCCTCGGCGGGATGGATCCTCCCGCTCGGAGCCTTCGAAATCGACGAGACCGTGTTCTTCCCCGGAACGTTGCGCGCGAACCGGTGGAGAGGCGAGCTCTACGCGATCCCGTGGTTCGTCGATGTCGGCATGCTGTACTGGCGCACCGACAAGCTGGACGCGCCGCCCGCCACCCTCGAGGAGCTGGAGCAACGCGCCGTCGCCGCGAAGCGGCGCGGCGAGGTGGAGCACGGATTGGTATGGCAGGGAGCGCGATACGAAGGCCTGGTTTGCGTCTTTCTCGAGCATCTCGGCGCCTTTGGAGGTCGCATCCTGGACGAGAAGGGTCGGCCGGCGGTGGACACGGAGCCCGGACGCCAGGCCCTCGAGTTCCTTCGCCGCTCCATCGGCGAAGACGGCTTCGTGCCGCGCGCCGTGCTCACCTGGCAGGAAGAGCAGACGCGGTTCGCATTCCAGAGCGGCCGCGCCCTCTTCCTCCGAAACTGGCCGTACGCGTACCCGCTCCTCCAGGATCCGGAGGAGTCCGAGGTGGCGGGCAAGTTCGCCGTCGCGCCGTTTCCCGGCACCGCGAACGGCGCCCCCACGGCCGCGCTCGGCGGATCCCAGCTGGCGATCAATGCCCGGTCGCGACACCCCGAAGCGGCCTTTGCGCTGATCGAATACCTGATCTCGCCGGAGCGCATGCTGGAGCGCGCCCGTGCTGCCGGCCAGCTTCCCCCGCGACGCGACCTCTACGATGACCCGAGCCTCGCCGCGGAGCTCGCCGAGGCCTTGCCCATTCCTCCGGACGAGGCGCGACGCGTCGTCGAGGCAGCGGTCCCGCGGCCGGTGACTCCCGTGTACACGGAGCTCTCGTCGGTGCTGCAGGTATGGCTTCACCGGGCGCTCTCGGGGGAGGTCGGCACCGATGAGGCGCTCCGGGAAGCTACCGATGCCATGACGGACGTGCTGGATCGGACGACCGCGCGGCGCGACGCCTCGTGACACGGGGGCTGCGACGAAGTGACGGGCGCCTCGGCGTCGCGCTGGTCGCACCCGTGCTCGTGATCATCGCGGTCGTCGTGCTCTTCCCGGCGCTCTGGGCCGGCTGGGAGTCGTTGCACGCGCACGATCTCAGGCGCGGCGATGAGCCGTCGCAGTTCGTCGGGCGCGCGAACTACGCGGAGGCGCTCGACGACCGTCGGTTCGTCGGCGCGGTGGGGCGCACTCTTTGCTTCGTGGTCGTGTCGGTGTCGCTCGAGCTCGCACTCGGGCTCGTCTTCGCTCTGGCTCTCGATGGCGCGCGGCGCGGCACGACGCTCGTTCGGACGGCGGCCCTCCTGCCCTGGGCCATGCCGACAGTAGTGACCGCGCTCATTTGGCGGTTCCTCTTCGAGCCGCCGGAGGGCCTGGCGCAACGCGCGGCGACCCTGGCGGGAATCGGGGACCCTTCATTCGTGTGGCTCGCGGATCCGGTCGCGGCGTGGGTCCCGGTCATCCTCGCCGACGTCTGGAAGACGACGCCTTTCGTCACCGTGCTGCTGCTCGCCGGACTCCAGAGCATCGACGATTCTCTCTACGAGGCCGCGCGCGCCGATGGGGCGGGGGCCTGGGACCGGTTTCGGCACGTGACGTTACCGCTGCTTCGCCCGGCCCTGTTCGTCGCCGTGCTTTTCCGTACCCTCGACGGGCTGCGCGTCTTCGACCTCGTCTACGTGCTGACGGGCGGCGGGCCGGGAACCGCGACGGAACCGGTGGCGCTCCACATCTACCAGACGCTCCTGCAGAATCTCCGGTTCGGGTACGGGTCCGCACTGTCGGTGATCGTGTTCGGGTTGAGCCTCGGGCTCGCGATCATCCTCGGGCTGGCCGTCGGCCGCCGGACGGAGACGGCGTCGTGAGTCGCGCGGCGGGAATTGCCGCCGTCTTCGCGGTGGCGGCTTCGAGCGGCTTCCCCGTCGCGTGGATGGTCTGGGCCTCACTGCGGCCGGAAGCGGCGCTGTTCGACGCCGAGGGCGCCGCGGGCGGCTTCGGGTTCGGACACTACGCCGCGCTCTTCGCGGACCGGGACTTCTGGCGGCCGCTGCGCAACTCGATCATCGTGGCCGGAAGCACGACCTCGCTCTGCCTTCTCGTGGGGTCGGGCTGCGCGTGGGCCCTCGCGCGCCTTCCCCTTCCCGGACGACGTGCCATCCTCGGCGGCGTCCTCGCTGTCGCGATGCTTCCGCCGATCTCGATCGTATCCCCTCTTTACCTCGCCTTGCGGCGCGTCGGGCTGATCGACACCTACCCGGGACTGGTACTCCCCTATCTCTCGTTCGCACTGCCGCTCACGGTCTGGTTCCTCGTCCCGTACTTCCGCCAGCTACCGGCTCAGGTGGAGGAAGCCGCGATGATCGACGGAGCGAGCCGTTTTCGAGCATTCCGAACCGTGACCCTGCCGCTCGCGGCTCCCGGCCTCGTGACGACGGCCATCCTGACGTTCGTCTACTGCTGGAACGAGTTTCTGTTCGCACTCGCGTTCACGCTCGGAGCCGAGCGCCAGACCGTTCCCGTCGCGATCGCGCTCTTTCGCGGACAGCACCGCGTGCCGTGGGGTGAGGTTCTGGCGGCCGCAGTTGTGTGCACCGCGCCTCTGGCGGGACTCGTCGCCGCGTTGCAGAAACGAGTCATCCGCGGGCTCACGGTGGGGGCCGTGGAAGGATGATCAGCGGCGGGCGCCCTTGGTCGCCTCGATTCCGAACCGCTGGATCTTCGCGATCAGCGTCGTCCGTGGAATCCCCATCAGCCGCGCCGCCTCCCGCTTGTTCCCCTCGGCGAGGTCGAGAACGCGCTGAATGTAGTCCTGCTCGACGCGCGCGAAGGTGGGCACGTCTTCGTCCGACTCCGCGTCGGATCGGCTCGGAGCCGGTGATTCTCCGTCCATCGCCGCCCGCACCGCGCCGAGCCGAGGCACCAATGCCTCGCCGATTTCGGGCTCCTGCGGAAGATGCTCCGGCTGGAGCTCGTTCGCTCCTTCGGAGTGAACGATCGCGCCGGCGATCAGGCTCTCGAGCTCGCGCACGTTCCCGGGAAGCTCTCGCTCCCGGAGCGCCCCGACGAACTCCTGCGCCATCCTCGGCGGCGTTGCACCCTCGGGCGTGAACCTCGTCAGAATGTGCTCCGCGAGCGTCGGGATCTCTTCTCTTCGCTCGCGCAGCGGTTCGAGCCGGATCGTGTACATACGGAGCCGATAGTAGAGGTCGCGCCGGAACGCGCCCCGTTCCACCTGCCGCACGAGCTCGCGATTCGTCGCGCTGATCACGCGCGCGTTCGTGGGAATGAGCATCGTGCCGCCGACTCGCCGGAAGCCGCGCTCCTGCAGAACTCGCAAGAGAACAGCCTGCGTCTCCAACGGCATGTCGCCGATTTCGTCGAGGAAGATGGTTCCGTTCGTGGAGCGCTCGAACGCGCCCACGACCGTCGAATCCGCGCCCGTGAACGCGCCCTTCTCGTGCCCGAAGAGCGCACTCGCCATGAGCTCTCGAGGAATGGCGGCGCAGTTGATCGCTTCGAACGGCTCTCGACTCCGCCGGCTGAGGTCGTGGATCGCACGGGCCACGAGCTCCTTGCCGGTACCCGTCTCGCCGAGAATCAGGACGGGCAGATCGAAGTCCGTGAGCCGGACGAGCTTCTCGAGAAGCCTCAGCGTGAATCGGCCCTCACCCCGGATCGCGTCCAGACTGGGGTGCTTTCGGCGGAGCGCCCGGATTCGGCGAGCGGGGTTCCGTCGCCCCCGCGGCGGCGACCCCGAAGCGGCCGCCGACTCCAGGCTCAGCGCCGCCTGCTCCGCGATCCCTTGCACGAGCCGAAGGTCACGTTCCCCATAGGGCTCGCTCGGAAGCTTCGGGCCGAGCGCGACGACCCCGAAGATGCGCTCCTCGCCCGCGACCGCCGCGACCAGCTCGAGCCCTTGCCGCTCCGCCGCCCGCGCGACCGGGGCGCCGAGGAGGGGAAACTGGCCGAGAGCGTACGGAAGACCGCCGCGGCCGAGGGCAGTTTCCAGCTTCCGGGTCCATTTGAGACTGAGCTCCGGCGGCTCCGCGAATCCTTCCGCCGCCTCCAGGCGCAGTGTGTCGTCGTCGTCGCGCGCCAGATACAGCGCCCGGCTCGCGCCGCACGCCCCCATGAGCGAGAGC
>JALGZO010000487.1 GCA_025774865.1 bacterium
ACGAGGTTCATCCGGACCAGCGGCAGCTCCGCCTGCTTCATGACCGCGACCGCGAGCCCGTTGTCGAGCGCTTTGTGTTCGATCGAGGGCACCTCGAACGGAGGGGTGGGTCCGCCCTCCGGCAACTGGGTCCGGTCGACGTCGGCCGCCGCCATCGCCTGGAGCTCGCCGAGCGGCGAGATCTCCACGACCATCCGGCCCGGGCCGATCCACCGCTGGAAGTGCTCCTGCACGGTGTCTCCGGTCCGCGTCATGTAGCGCTCGTAGTCCTGGCGGAAGGAGTCCGGGGTTCCCAGGTAGTGGTTGTAGCGATTGAGCCAGCTGCCGATCCGCTGTACGCCCTTGATGAAATTCGCCTCGAACGCGTTCTTCGCACGTTGCAACTCGTCGCCGGTCGGTCCGCTCTTCGCGAACTTCGCGAGCTCTTCGTCGAAGATGCTCTCGACGAGCGCCGGGTCCGCGTCCGGGCGAAGGGTGATCATGGCGATGAGCGCCGACGAGATCTGCCCGCTCGACTGGAACATGTTGACGTCCTGTGCGAGCTTCTCCTCGTGGACGAGACGCTTGTAGAGACGGCTCGTCCGCCCCTGCCCCAGGATCTTCGCCGCGAGGTCCATGTCGGCGTCGCCTTCCGCGTAGTACGGCGGGGTGTGCCACGCGTAGTGGAGGCGCGTGAGCTGCACCCGCTCCTGCGACTTGATCCGCTTCTCGTTCGGGAGCTCGGGGATCCAGACCGCGACTTCTTCGACCGGAGGTCCGGCGGGGATCTCGCCGAAGTAACTCGCGATCCACTCCTTGACCTGATTCGAGTCGAAGTCACCGGCGATGCTCAGGGTCGCGTTGTTCGGCGTGTAGTACTGGCGGAAGAAGTCCTTCACGTCCTCGAGCGTCGCGGCCTCGAGGTCCTCGTGGATTCCGATGACCGAGTGATCGTACGGGTGACCCTTGGGGTAGAAGTTCTCGTTGAAGTTGAGCCAGAACGACGAATACGGACGGCCCTCTCCCTGGCGCCGCTCGTTGCGAACGACGTCCTGCTGATTCTCGAACTTCTCCTGGGTCATCGCGGGCAGGAGCCAGCCCATGCGATCGGCTTCCATGAGAAGCGCGCGCTCCAGATGGTTCGACGGGACGATCTCCCAGTAGTTCGTGCGGTCCTCGTTGGTCGAGCCGTTCAAGGTGCCGCCGATCGACTGGAGCGGTCCGAAGTACTCGGCGTCTTGATGCTCGGAGCCCTGGAACATCATGTGCTCGAAGAGGTGCGCGAAGCCGCTACGCCTCACGCGCTCGTTCTTGGAGCCCACGTGATACCAGACGTTCACCCCGACGATCGGAGTGGAGTGGTCCTCGTGGAGGATGACCTCCAGACCGTTGTCCAGCCGGTAGAACTCGTGGGGAATCTCGGGGAGCTCGAAGGCACCGGACGGCAGGGCGAGCCAGCCGCCGATGCCTACGGCGAGCGCCGCGGTCAGAATCCGGGACATGGTTCTCCTTCCTTACGTGTTTCGGGCGTACCGAAACGCAGGAGGCTCGGCGGTGGGGAGCGATGCCCGCCTCGGCCTGGAAATCGAGGTTGTGCGCAGGTTCCGGAAGAGTGTGCCATCTCCGCTGCGCGCGAGCAAGCCCTTCCCCCTGTCCCTGGCCTTCTCGGCCTCCTATCATGGCCCTGGACGGATTCGGAGGTGAAGGCATGCTCCAGAAAGCCCTCGTGTTGTACGACGGAGAATGCCCCTTCTGCGTTTCCTCGGTGCAGCGCCTTCGCCGCCTGGACTGGCTCGGGAAGCTCGAGTTCGGCGACGCGCGCGACGGCGCGATCCTCGACCGTCACCCCGGAATCGACGCCGAGGTTGCGCTTCGGCGCCTGCACCTCGTTCCGCCGGGCGGGGCCATCCTGGAGGGCTTTTACGCGTTCCGCTGGCTCTCACGAAGGCTGCCGGCGCTCTGGTTGATCTGGCCGTTTCTCTGGATCCCCGGGGTCGCGCCGGTGGGGGTGCGCATCTACGACCTGGTGGCGCGGAACCGCTTCGCGTTCGGAGCGTGTGATGGGGACGCCTGCGACAGGACCACGGCGGAGCCCGGCCTCAGAAGGTGACGCGGAAATCGTCGAGGCCCCGGACCACCCCTTCGGTCACCTCCAGGTTTTCGACCACCGCCGCCGGCGGTCCCACCCGGCACCAATCGAGAAAGCGCTCCAGCGCTTCGTCCGTCCCCTCGGCCTCGATTCGGACCGAACCGTCGGGCTCGTTTCGCACCGTGCCCCGCACCCCGAGCTCCTTGGCCTTGTCCGAGGTGGAAGCGCGGAAGAAGACGCCCTGAACGACTCCGGACACGCGGAGGTCGAGGTGTCTCACGACTCGACTCCCTCCGGGAGCCGGTCACCGCGCAGCTCCCGCACCACTGCAAGCACCGAATCCCGGAGCGCGGTGAGGTCGTAGCCGCCCTCGAGAACCGCGGCGCAACGGCCGCCACAGCATGCCTCCGCGATCCCCATCAGCTTCCTCGACATCGTCACGAACCCTGCCTCGGTCATTTCCATGGACGCGAGCGGATCGCGGACGTGCGCGTCGAATCCGGCCGAGATCAGGACGAAATCCGGCGCGAAGCGGCGGCAGGCCGGCTCGATGATCTGCTCGAACGCCTCCACGTATTCGGCGTCGCCGCTGCCCGCGGGCAACGGAACGTTCAGCGTCGTGCCCAGGCCCCGCCCGCCTCCGGTTTCCTCCGCGGCGCCGGTCCCCGGGTAGTTCGGATGCTCGTGCAGGGACACGTAGAAGACGCTCGGGTCCCCGTAGAAGATCTCCTGCGTGCCGTTCCCGTGGTGGACGTCCCAGTCGACGATCAGCACGCGCTCCATCCCGTGCTGGTCCTGCAGGTAGCGCGCCCCGACCGCGACGTTGTTGAAGAAGCAGAAGCCCATGGCGCGGTTCGATTCCGCGTGGTGGCCCGGTGGGCGAACGAGCGCGATGCCGTTGTCGGCCCGGTCGTCGAGGATGGCGTCGAGGACGGCCAGGAAACCGCCCGCCGCCAGAAGCGCGGTCTCATACGTGCGCGGCGACGTCTGCGTGTCGGCGTCGAAGATCGTTCGTTCCCGGCCTTCGGTCGCGGCGATCCGCGCGACGTGCTCCTTCGTGTGTACGGCGTGGATCTGATCGAGTGTCGCCGGGTGGGGCTCGACCCGGGGCATGTTCGGCGCTCCGTCGAGCGCCTGGAGAAGCACGCCGATGCGATCGGCCCGCTCCGGATGCCCGGGCGGGTTCTCGTGCTCCAGATACGTACGGTCGACGAGAACGGCGGTTCGTTTCATGCCTCGCGAGGTTACCTGCCGGGCGCTCGTCCGGCAACGCAGGTGCGACGATGTGGGACGCTAGAGGTACCCGTGGGTCCGCATCGTGTTCTGTAGCCGGGCGGTCTCGGAGGGCGTGGGCTCGGCCGGCGCCCCGACCGGGGGTCGTGCGACCATTTCGGAGACGAACCGATCCATCCTCTCGACGACGTCCGGATGAGCCGTCGAGACGTCCCGGGTCTCGCGGGGATCGTGTTCGAGATTCCAGAGGATCCGATGCGGTTCGTCGCCGCCTTCCAGCCGCCAGTACTTCCAGGCGCGACTTCGAGCGCCGCGCACGTAGCAACGGCCCGCGCCCGCCCGCCCGCCGTTCCCGTTCGCCTCGAGGTAGATCATCTCCGGCTCGGGCCCCGAGAGAATCGAACGCTCGAGCGAGGCCCGGGGCTCGGCGAGGGTGACGTCGCAGAGGTCGAGCGTCGTGGAGAACAGGTCGAGCTGCGAGCGGATTCCGCCGAGCGCGTCACCGGGGAGGCAACGATCCTCGTCGACGATGACGAGGGGGACGCGAACGAGATCGTCGGAGACATGGAACCCGTGGCCGAGAGACTGATGGCCGTAGATGCGGGCGGTCGCGTCTCCGAGCTGATCTCGCAGGAAGCGGAACCGCGTGTCCGGGTCGATTGGCTCCGGATGGCTCTCGACGAACGTCCGCCAGGCACGCAGCACCTCGAAATCGTCCCCGCCCAGTTCGCGGTTCAAGTCGTAGTCGACGGTCAGTCGCTCACCGTGATTGCCGGCGTAGACGACCGTGGTGCGCTCGAGATCCAGGGTGGCGAAGAGCTGCTCCAGGTGGTAATCGACGAGAGCCAGCGTGCGGTCGTGTTCGTCCGGAGGATGGGGCTCCGAGACGTGCACGCACAAGAACCACGGCTCGCGCAGGCTCGACCGCAGGGAGTCGAGTCGCTCCGCGAATCCGCCGGTCAGCGTCTCCGCGGGACCACGACAGCGATAGTGGTCGAAGCCACGGTCGAGGCCGGACTCGGGAATCAATGGTCCGGTCACCTCGGCGTACGTGTACCAACCTCGTTCCTGCAGGATCTCGGCGAGCGTCGGGATGTCGTTGAGTACGCGATGCGAGGGCTCGACGATGCCGTGCTCACCGGGCGTGAGGCCGGTGAACATCGTGCCGAAGTTCGGGGCCGTCGTGCTCGAGATCGCGCAGGCGTCGGTCCACGTGGTCCCGAGCTCGCGCAGGCGATCGAGGAAGGGCAATCGGGCGCGCCGCGCCGTCGCCGGCGTCGCGAGGGGCAGCCGCGCGACCGTCTTCTCGGTCCGGGCGCACTCCACCACGATCCAGAGGATGTTCTTCATACGTCGGTATCGGCCAGATTGCCTCCGCACGTGACCAGGATCCGTGAAACAACGCTGGCCGGCCGGACGTCTCACTTCTGTGGTGAGGTTCCCTCACAAGACACGCTTTTTTACAAGGGGCTGCTAGGGATTCCACGAGTTGGTGTAGAATCCCGGTCTGGACCCGCTTGCGTCATCAGGCGAGAGCACCGCGTTTCGAACCCCGAGGAGAGTCCACGATGTTGCGCGTCACCGACTGCTCGAGACAAGCTCACTTGCTTCGGATTCTAACTTTCCTGGCCGTCCTGACCGCCGGCCCCGGCGCCGCCGAGCTGCCGGAGCGACTCGTCCACGTGCCCGAGACCCTGGACGGACAGATTCCCCTGATCATCGAGACCAGCGCTCCCGACGCCGTGGCGGCCCGTATCGAGGAACTCGGCGGAAAGGTGGAGCACGTCTTCCGGTCCATCGACGGTCTGTCCGGTACGATTCCCGCGTCGGCTTACGACGCGATCCTCAATGACGCACGCGTCAGCTCCGTGCAGCGGCAGCGGTACGTGTATCGCGCGATCGTGCCGAGCGATCGGTTGGGATTGGAAGAGTCCGGGTTCCGCGTGCCTCGCGATGCGGACGAGTACTTCGCGTCCATGAACCCGAGTCGGTTCACCGTTCGACAGGCCTCGCCCGCCGACGTGCTGCGGGGTGATGACGGAGACGAGCCCCGGACGTTCATCGGCTACGAACCGATCACGAGGGCGGCCGAGGTCTGGGAGGAAGCGAACTACGGAGATGGCACGGTCACCGCCATCATCGACACGGGCGTGTACGACGACCACCCGATGTACGAGGGCAACGTCGTCGGCGGCTTCAATCTCGTTCCGCGCAGGGAAGAAGAGGCGATCGACCTCGACGAGGACGGAAACCCGGACGGCCGCTCCTTCCCGTGGCACTCGGTGCACAACAACTCGCACGGGACGTTCGTGGCCGGCCTCATCGCCGGACACGTGGATCTGGAGTTCGACGCGGATGATTCCTTCGTCCAAGCCGTCAACGCACACAGTCCCGAGTCCGTGGTGTTCGACGACGAGGGCCGGGCCACCGTCCGCCTCTTCGGGATCGCGCCCGAGACCGACCTCTTTGCGGTCAAGGTGTTCCCCTACGACGGTGGCGGCGCACCGGACGCGCGGGTCGTCGCCGCGATCGATCGCTTGATCGCCATGAAGCGGAACGGCGAGCTCGACGTCGACGTCATCAACATGAGCCTCTCCGGCCCCGTTCTCTTCGACGGGTGGAACCCGCTCGACCGGATCGTCGACGTCGCCACGAGGCGGGGGATCACGTGCGTGTCGGCGGCGTCGAACGCCGGCCCGTCATTGATCACGGTGGGGAGTCCGGCGAGCGCCTTCACCGGACTCGCGGTCGGAGCCGCCGTCGATCCCATTCACACTCGCGCCGGGGTGGAGGACCTGTTCGGCGGGCCCGGCGCCGTGTTCTATCCGGAGGACCGGCTTCAGATCGCGAGCTTCAGCTCGCGAGGCCTGACGGGCGACAGGCGGGTGAAACCCGATATCATCGCCACCGGTCTTCTCGTCTACTCGTCCACGCTCACCGACGTGACGGGCGACGGGATCCCCGACGAGCCGTCGTTCGCGTGGAGCTTCGGTGGCACGTCGTTCTCGGCGCCGATCGTCTCGGGGGCGGCGGCGCTCGTGACGTCCTACGCCGACCAGCGCCCCGGCCGGTTCGGGCGGGCGCCGTTCGTGGCGAACGCTCTGCAGGCGGCCGCGAAGCCGATCGCGGACTTCCACGACATCAGCCAGCGGGAGCAAGGGTTCGGATACGTGGACGTGGCCGAGGCGGTGAGACTGATCCGCCGCCACCGCATTCATCCGCCGCGCGACCACGGCCGGCACGGGTTGCAGAGCCACCACGAACTGAGCGACGGGGCGGTGAGCGCCAGCTGTCCGGAGCTCCGGGCCGGCGATGCTTTCACGTTCAACCTGAGAGTGAAGCCCGGAGTCGAGCGCATCGACTTCACGTTCCCGGAAGTCGTCTTGGGCGCGGTGCAGAATCCGTTCTTCGGCGACCAGCTCGCGGTCGTCATCCACTCCGCGAAGCGGGGAGGGTCCGGAGACTACGTGTACTTCAATGATGCGGCATCCCCCGGCGAAACGTTCACGTTCGAGTATCCGGAGCCGGGGACGATCCGCGTGACGATGAACGCCGGACTCGGGAACTACAGTCCCGCGTACGGCAGCATCCTCGCCGAGCCGGTCGCAGGGACCCTCCCGGCCACGCATTCCTTTCGCGGAAAGGTCCGTCGCAACGGGACCGCCGAGCACTCGTTCGACGTCCCGGGCGGCATGCCGGCCCTCGGGGTGAGGCTCTCCTGGCAGCACGACTGGACGAGGTATCCCACGGTCGATCTCGACCTCTTCATCGAGACGCCGGAGGGGGTGATCCCGGTGGCGTCGATCGACAGCCCCGAGCTCGTTTGGATCGAAGACCCGCCCGCGGGCGAATGGGAGTTCGCCATCCACGACATCGGATCGCTCCGCGGGAAGGAGAAGTACCGCCTGGAGATCGTATACGGCGGCGAGGCTCAGCGCCTCGAGGGCCGGGTCGACCTCGCGCGTCCACGTCTGGTCGGCGCGCAACCGAATCCATTCTCGCCGGAGACCCGGGTGAGCTTCACGGTTCCGAGCCGCGGCCGCGTGAGCCTGCGCGTGTACGACGTGGCGGGGCGTGTTGTTCGCACGCTCGTCGACGAGCCCCTGGACGCCGGCCCGCACGA
>JALGZO010000488.1 GCA_025774865.1 bacterium
ACCATGAGTGGGACCCCGGCCTACATGGCTCCGGAGGTCCTCTCCGGCGATCACGAACCCGACGGGCGCGTCGACATCTACGCTCTGGGCTGCGTTGCCTACTGGCTCGTCACCGGCCACCTCGTCTTCGACGCCCCGAGCGGCATGAAGATGCTCTTGAGACACGCTTCCGAAGAGCCCGTTCCGCCGTCGCAACGCAGCGAGCTGGAGATCCCGTCGTCGCTCGAGGAGATCATTCTGGCGTGCCTGGCCAAGGACCCCGACGATCGGCCGTCGTCGGTCACGGAGGTCGAGGCCTTGCTGGCCGCGACCCGTCTGGACCGTCACTGGACCGTCGAGCAACGCGGCCGCTGGTGGGAGTCCCACCGGCCTCGCGCGAGCGCCGCGCCGCCAGGATGACTCCTCTCGTTGAGAATCCCGAGCGCGGCTGCTAGTCTCCCTCGCACCCGCCGACCATGGCGCCCTTCAAGGAAACTCGGTTGCGCTTGCTCTCGTCGGCTCTTCTCATCGGTCTCGCGCTGCACGCCTCCGCGGCCCGCGCCGCCGACGATGGCACCGGCATCGCCATCATCGCCGATGGTCCGGGGCCACGAAATCTCGAGATTCTGCAGATCTTCCACCAGGAGATTCGGGACCTTCTGGGAGAAGAGTTCCGTGTCACTTTCACCAACGACGGTTTGATCGAGGCGGACTGGACCGTCGCCGGCGTCAACGCCGCCTTCGACGTCGCGTTCGCCGATCCCGCCGTGGACGTCGTGGTCGGACTCGGCCTCCTGGCCTCGCACGAACTGTGCGGGCGCGGTCCGCTCGCGAAGCCGGCCGTCGCCCCGTTCGTGGTGGATCCCGAGGCGCAGGGGCTTCCCCTGGTCGGCGGCAAGAGCGGTGTGAAGAATCTCTCCTACGTGACCTCGATCTCGCAGCTGAAGCGCGACTTCGAGACGTTCCGCGAGGTCGTCGACTTTCGGAAGCTCACGATGATCGTCTCGTCGACCACCGCCGCGGCGATCCCGGAACTCGGCGAACGGGCTCGACGCATCGGCGCGGGAATCGGGATCGAGGTGACCGTTGTTCCCACCGGGCTCTCGGGTGAGGAGGCTCTCGCCGCGCTGCCGCCCAACACGGAGGCGGTCTACCTGGCTCCTCTGATCCGGATGTCCGGGCAGGAGTTCGACAAACTCGTCGCCGGCTTCATCGATCGCAGGCTGCCGAGCTTCTCCCTGCTCGGGCGTCGTGAGGTCGAGCGCGGCGTGCTCGCCGGTCTCACGCCGGAGTCCGAGTTCCCGCGACTCGCGAGGCGGACCGCGATCAACATCCAGCGCATGCTCCTCGGCGAGGACGGCGGCTCCATCGCGGTCCACTTCTCCAACGAGGAGCGTCTGAGCCTCAACGTCGCGACGGCCCGCGCGATCGGCGCGCGTCCGAGCTGGTCGGTGCTCACCGTCGCGGACCGCGTCGACGACGAGCGGCGCGAGGTGGTCCGGACACTTTCGATCGGGCAGGCCGCTCATGAGGCGATCCTGGTGAACCTCGATCTGCTCGCCGCCGAGAGCGCGGTTCAGGCCGGCGCGCAGGACGTGAACGTGACGCGCTCCTTCCTTCTACCGCAGCTCGACGTCTCCGCTCGAGGCATCCTCATCGACCAGGATCAAGCGAGCCAGTCGCTCGGACAGGCCGCCGAGCGCACGCTGGAGGGCTCCGTCACACTCAACCAGCTCCTCTACGCCGATGACGCGTGGGCGAACTTCGACATCGAGAAGCATCTGCAGATCGGCCGCGAGCGGGCGCGCGATCAGCTCCGGCTCGACATCGGACAGGCCGCGGCGACTGCGTATTTGAACGTTCTCCGCGCGAAGACGGCCGAGCGCATCCAGAAGGACAACCTCGAACGAACGCAGGCGAACCTCGACCTCGCGAGGGCCCGTGAATCGGTCGGCTACTCCGGCCCGGGGGAAGTCTATCGCTGGGAGGGAGAGATCGCGCGCCAACGACGGACGGTCATCGAAGTGAACTCGCTGCGAAACATCGCCGAGATCGAGCTCAACCGGCTCCTCCACCGACCGCTCGAGGAGCCCTTCGCCCTGGAGGACACCGATCTTGACGATCCGGACGTGGGTATCCCGGACGAACGACTCGTCCGCTACCTCGGCGACAAGTGGTCGTTCGGGATCCTGCGCGAATTCATGTCGATCGTCGCCCGAGAGAACTCCCCCGAGCTTCAAGTGCTCGAAGAGTCGATCGCCGCGCAGGAGCGGGTCCACGAGGCGGCCAGTCGCTCGTTCTTCATCCCGACGATCGGCCTCGCGGGCGCACTGAACCACACCTTCACCCGCCGGGGTGAGGGATCGGACGGCGTCCTGACCCCTGAGGACACGGACTGGAACGTCGGGGTCCAGGCGTCGCTGCCGATCTTCTCCGGGGCCGGGCGGCTCGCAGAGAAACGCAGCGCCCAGGCGTCGCTCGATGATCTCACCACACAACGCGAAGCCATCGCGGAGCGAGTCGAACAACGGCTCCGTTCGGCGATGCACCGAGCCGGCGCGTCATTCGCCGCGATCGAGCTCTCGCGGGCCTCAGCCGAAGCGGCGCACAAGAACCTCGACCTCGTGCTCGACTCTTACGCGAAGGGGATTCTGACGATCCTCGACCTGCTCGACGCGCAGAACACTTCCCTCGTGGCGGAGAGCGAGGCCGCCACCAGTGTCTACGACTTCCTGATCAACCTCCTGGAAGTCGAGCGAGCCGCCGGCTACCTCAGCTGCGTGTCCGACGCCGCCGAGAAGGCCGCCCTCATTGATCGCCTGGAACGATTCCGAAAGGAGCGAGAGGGCCCATGAAACGCCTCCCGAGGTGCGTGCCGTCGCTCGCGGCTCTGCTTCTCTCCACCGCCTGCGCATCCGAGCCGGCCGACGACGCGCCGATCATCCGCCCGGTGCGTTACCAGGAGGTGTTCGCGACGGGGGCGGGGCGCACGAGGTCGTTCTCGGGCACGGCCCAGGCGGGGCTCGAGACGCGCCTCAGCTTCAAGGTGGGCGGAACGATACAGCAGCTCGACCTCGAGATCGGGGACCGCGTGAACGCCGGCCAGACGATCGCGCGGCTCGACCCGACCGACTACCAGCTCAGCGTTCGTGACACCGAGGCTGCGCTCTCGAGGTACCAGGCGGAGTCCCGTCAGGCCCTCGCCGACTACGAGCGGGTTCGTTCGCTCTACGAGAACGACAACGCCTCGCGCGCCGACCTCGACGCGAGCCGCGCTGCCTCCGAAGCCAAGTCCGCCGGAGTCGGCTCGGCCGAGCAGAAGCTCGCGATGGCGCGCTTGAACGTGGAGTACACCACTTTGAAGGCGCCGGTGGCCGGCGCGATCTCCGACGTCGCCGTAGAGGTGAATGAAAACGTGAACGCCGGTCAGGTGATCGCGGTACTGACCTCCGGCCAGCGGTCCGAGGTCACCGTGACGATTCCGGAAGCGCTCATCGGCGCGGTTCGCGAAGGCGACGCCGTCCGCGTCTCGCTCGACGCCCTCGCCGGCCGCGAGTTCGGGGCGACCGTCACGGAGGTGGGCGTCACCGCCGCGCGGACGGGAGCGGCGTTTCCGGTCACGGCCCGCTTGAACGACGAGACCGACGACGTGCGCCCGGGCATGGCGGCGGAAGTCGAGTTCCGGTTCGCGGCCACCGGGCCGGAACGGATCTACGTGCCGGCGTCCTCCGTTCTGGAGGACCGCGAGGGGCGTTACGCGTTCGTCGTCGAGCGGACCGATCCCGGCTTCGGTGTCACGCGGCGCCGCGCCGTCGAGGTCGGGGACATCACCGCGAATGGACTGGTGATCCGCGCCGGCCTCGAAGACGGCGATCTCCTCGTCACGGCCGGTGTCACGAAGATCCAGGACGGCATGCGCGTGAGGCTCCCGCTGCCTGTGCCCCAGCCCGCTTCATGACTGAGTTCGCGATCCGCAACAACCGGATCACGTTCGTCGCGATGCTCGTCATCCTCGTGAGCGGGCTGACCGCGTACCGGGGCATGCCGAGATCCGAGGACCCCGGCTTCATCATCCGCACCGCTGTCGTGCTGACCTACTTTCCGGGGGCCAGTCCCGCCCGCGTCGAGCAGCTCGTCACCGACAAGCTCGAAAAGACGATCCAGGAGATCCCGCAGATCGACTTCATCAACAGTCGTTCGAAGACCGGCCTCTCGGTCATCTACGTCAACATCCGCGAGGAGTTCTCCCAGATGCGCCCGATCTGGGACGATCTGCGCCGCAAGGTCGACAAGGGGCGCAGCGAGCCCCCGCCCGGCATCATCGGCCCAATCGTGAACGACGAGTTCGGCGACGTCTTCGGAATCGTGATGACCGTCACCGGCGAGGGTTACTCTTACGCGGAGCTCAAGGAAATCGCGGACGACGTCCGCGACGAGCTGCTGAGACTCCCGGACGCCGCCGAGGTCGACATCTACGGCGCCCAGGAGGAACGGGTCTTCGTCGAGTACAACAACGCGCGGCTTTCCGAGCTGAACATGTCGGCGGCGCAGCTCGAGCAGATCCTGGGGAGTCGAAACATCATCATTCCGGGTGGCGCGATCGACCTCGGCCCGGAACGAATCGCGCTGGAGCCTTCCGGGAACTTCGAGTCCGTCGACGACGTGAGGCGGACCGTGATCAACCTGCCGGGGTCGAGCGAGCTCATCTACCTCGAGGACCTGGTCAGCATCAAGCGGGGGTACATCGATCCTCCCGAGTCGAGAGTGCGCTCGACCGGAGAGCCGGCGCTCGCGCTCGCGATCTCGATGAAGGACGACGGGGACATCATCGCACTGGGCGCCGGCGTCGAGGCCCTGAAGGCCCGACTCGAGTCGATCTACCCCATCGGCGTCGAGTTCCACCTCGTCGCGTTTCAGCCGCGTGTCGTCCAGAAGAAGGTCCAGGACTTCGTCCGTAGCCTGGCTCAGGCCGTCGGTATCGTGATCCTCGTGATGCTGGTCTCGCTCGGCCTGCGCACGGGGCTGGTCGTGGCGAGTCTCATACCCGCCGCCATCGTGACCGCGTTCATGGTCATGGGGTTCTTCGGGATGGGCATCAACCAGATGTCCCTCGCGGCCCTGATCATCGCGCTCGGTCTCCTCGTGGATAACGCAATCGTCATGGCGGAATCCATCATGGTGCGGATGCAGGAAGGCGAGGAACCCGTGCGGGCCGCGGTGGAGAGCGCCGCGGAGCTTCGCATCCCGCTCCTCACCTCCTCTCTCACGACCGCCGCCGCCTTCCTCCCCATCTACCTGGCGGAATCCTCGACGGGTGAATACACCGCCCCGATCTTCGAGGTGGTCACGATCACTCTGCTGTCGTCATGGGTGCTGGCGCTGACTCTCACGCCGCTCCTCTGTGTTCTGGTGCTGAAAGTCAAGAGGCGCCAGACCGAGGGCTCGTTCGACTCGCGGTTCTACCGGACCTACCGCGGCGCGCTCATCGGCGTTCTCGAGCATCCGCTGCTCTCGCTTCTCGGCGTGGGCTTGATCTTCTTCCTGGCGATGCAAGGCTTCCGTCTCGTGCCGAACATCTTCTTCCCCTCGGACGACACACCGATCTTCTCGGCGGAGTTCGAGCTTCCCGTCGGCAGCCGCATCCAGCGCACCGACGAAGTGGTCGCCGCATTCGAAGATTACGTTGCGACCAATTACCGGAAGGGGCCGGACGACGAGGAGGGCGTCACGAACTGGGGCAGTTTCATCGGCACGGGGGCACCGCGCTACATCCTGACCTACAGCCCGGAGCAGACAACCCCCGAGTACGCGTATCTGATCATGAATGCGACGTCGCGAGACTACATCGATGGCATCATTCCCGACCTCGAGGAGTTCTGTCTCGAGCGCTTCCCCGACTTGAAGGTCACGATCGAACCGAAGCTCCTCGGACCTCCGATCGAGGCGCCCATCCAGGTCCGGCTCTCCGGAAACGACGCCTCCGAGCTCTTTCCCATCGTCGACGAAGTGAAGGAGATGCTCCGCGCCATTCCGGGCGCCAAGGACGTACGGGACGACTGGGGGGCTCGGGTCAAGAAGCTGGTGGTGGACGTGAACGAGGCCCGGGCGCTGCGGGCCGGACTGACGAACCAAGATGTTGCCATTTCCCTCCAGACTCTCCTTTCCGGCTGGGAGTCGACACAGTATCGCGAGGACGACAAGATCATCCCGGTTGTCCTGCGTTCCGTCGCCGCCGACCGGCAAGACATCGGCAAACTCGAGAGCATGAACATCTACTCGCAGGCGACTGGACGCAACGTGCCGTTGCTGCAGATCGCGGACGTCGAGCTCGAGTGGGAACCGTCGGTGATTCTACGCCGAGATCGATTGAAGACAGTGACCGTGTCCGCCGATGTGCGACGCGGCGTCACCCCGACCGAAGTCACGAACAAGCTGATCCCCATGATCGACGACGCGAAGCGGACTTGGCCCTTCGGCTACGTCTACGGA
Source organism: bacterium (assembly GCA_025774865.1). Lineage (GTDB taxonomy): Bacteria > ARS69 > ARS69 > ARS69 > ARS69 > JALGZO01. Next base: position 6,469 of record JALGZO010000488.1, read on the forward strand.
ATGGGCGGCGAGCTCGAGGGGTCGGTGAAAGCCTCGCAATCGATCGGCGCGAAGTTACCCATCGGTTTCCTCATCATCGTGTTCTTGATGGTCGCCCAGTTCAACTCCATCCGCCGCCCGATCATCATCCTGCTGACGATTCCGCTCGGATTCGTCGGGGTCGTGATCGGCCTCATCGTGGGGCAGTCCTACTTCGGCTTCATGACGCTGCTGGGAGTCATCTCGCTCGCGGGCATCGTGATCAACAACGCCATCGTGTTGCTCGAACGGATCAAGCTCGAGATCGAAGAGACGGGGCTGGAACCGGCCCAGGCAGTGGTCGAGGCGGCCCAACGACGCCTCCGGCCGATTCTCCTCACGACGGCGACGACCGTCGGCGGCCTCGTGCCGCTTTGGCTCGGGGGCGGCCCGATGTTCGAGCCGATGGCGATCGCGATTCTGTTCGGGCTTCTGTTCGCGACGTTTCTCACTCTCGGCGTCGTGCCGCTTCTCTACTCGCTGTTCTTCCGGGTCCGTTTCAAGGGATTCGAGTACGACCGCTGACCGGGCGGGGACTCCTGGCGGGATCGGCGGGTCACGGCTAGAATCCCCGTTCGCGCCGCCCGCTTCCTCTCCAACGCGAGTCGAGAATGGCGAACCCGTTTCGTGCGTTTC
>JALGZO010000489.1 GCA_025774865.1 bacterium
CGGCCCGGTGTCCCTGGAGCCCGCGACCTGGGGCGCGATCAAGGCGAAGTACCGGGGAGGCGATCGCTGAGCTGACGCGCTGATCGGTCACGACCCGATTGGTCTCCTCGGAACTGCCTCAAGATCACACCGCCGTCGGCGCTGTTGACCCTCCTCACGCTCCTTTCCCACTGGGTCCCTGACGCCGCCCGTCGCGAGAGGTAGAATGGTCGCAGGAGGTGAAGCATGCGCTGCCTGCCCCGTGTCCCCGACGAACTCGCTGCCGCCGCGGCCGCCGCCGCCATTCTCACGCTCGCCACCCTCGCCCCGGGCACGGCCGTCCGGGCCGCGTGTCGCCCGAGGAGATGCGGGCCCGGATCGCGCGGGCGCGGGCGAAGATGAAGCCGCCCGTCTCCATTCCTCCGTCTCCGGAGGGTCTGCGCCTCCGTGGCGGCGCTCCCTCCGACACGGGGGTCGCTCTCGTCTTGCTCTGCCAGTGGGCCGACGACCCGGCCGATACCGTGGCGCACACCCCGGCGGCCTACGAGACGCTCCTCTTCTCCCAGGGGCAGGTCTCCACGGGGAGCATGCGCGAGTATTTCCTGGAGTCGTCGTACGGGTCGTACTGGGTCGAAGGGCAGATCCACGGGTGGTACACGCAGCCGACCTACGACCACGGCAACTACTTCCGGGACTTCTTCGAGGCCGCCGACCCCTTCATCGACTACTCGGACTTCGACCGGGACAACGACGGCTACACGGACGCCGTGTGGATCTTCCACGCGGGACCCGGCCAGGAGGAGACCCACGATCCGAACGACATCTGGTCCTTCGCCGTCTGGGGCCTGAATTACATGACCGACGACGGCATCATCATCGACCGATTCGCGTGCAATCCCGAGATGCACGCCGACGGTTCGATCATCACGATCCGCGTGGGGGCGCACGAGGCCACGCACGTCCTGGGGCTGCCGGACCTCTACGACTACGACGACAAGCTCGTCACGAGCACGTACTACACGCCGAACGACTCGAACGATCATCCGCTCGTCGACTGGTGCGTGATGGGTTACTACGGCTACAACATCTGGTCGTACGGGACGCGTCAGGATCCGTCGCACCATTGTGCGTGGGCGAAGAAGGAGCTGGGGTTCGTCGCCCCGATCACGATCGCCACCTCGCAGAAGGACGTGGAGGCGCCCGAGGTGCAGCTGAACCCGGTGGTGTACAAGGTCCGGCGCGGGGGCTCGCAGGAGTTCTTCCTGATCGAGAATCGAAACACGGAGTCCACCGCGATCTTCGATCACCTGGACTCGGACTTCTCGGCGTTCTACACGTGGTTCGAGTTCGGACAGAACCCGAAGGATCAGGGTCTTCTCATCAGCCACATCGACGACGCGGTGGGCAACAACACGGACGGACCGAACGGTCCGCACTACATGGTGATCGTGGAGGACGCCGGCTACGACCCGGCGAATCCGTGGGACGGGGTGGACGAGTTCTCCGCCTGGTGGTATCCGCAGGAGACCCGGTTGAGTGCGACCTTCGCGACCGACGATGCGGGCCAGACCTCATTCACGCCGAACACGACGCCGAACTCGGACTGGTACAACAGCTCGAGCGGCATCTGGATCACGAACATCAGCGCGCCGGGTCCCGTCATGACGTTCGACATCGGATTCGGGAACGCGTGGCCGGCGATCACGAGCTGGTCCCCCGCCGAGCTCGACACGACCGTGGAGCTCCCGTCGATCGTGTCGCTGTCGGTCGTGGTGTTGGACGAAGACGGCGATCCCACTACGTATGAATGGTACGAGAACGGAGGGCTGGTCCAGTCCGGACCCGCGGCGAGCTACGACTTCACGGCGGATACGGGCGGCGCGGTGGATCAAGTGCTGGTCGTCGCCACCGACGGGTCGCTCGCAGACTCGCTGGAGTGGACGATCCGGACGGGCACGGCGACCGGCGTCGTCGCGGACGTGGGTGCCCAGGGGCGGCCGATCCTCACGGCGTCCCCGACACCGTTCGATCGCTCCGTCACCGTGGAGTGGGCGCTCGCCCGGGGTGGAGACGCGAGGGTGAGCGTGCATGACCTTTCCGGGCGCCAGGTCGCGGTGCTCTTCGCGGGGCGGCAGAACGGAGCCGCGATGAGCCGCGTCTGGAGTGGGCGCGACGAGCTGGGGCGCGATCTGGCGTCGGGGGTCTATTTCGTCCGACTCGTGGCGGAGGGAGTGGTCGAGACACGGAAAGTGGTCAAGCTCAGATAGTGGGCGGTGGACGGCTCCAGCATGCTTGGGGCCGTCACGCTCCCCGAATGAGCCTGCCCATGCGCCGCGTTCAGCTGCTTTCTCTTATTTGCTTGTCGCTCGCTTGCGGCGAGGATTCCGAGCTCGCCTTCGGTGAACGCGCTCGCCCCGATCACGCTCCGGTCCTGATTCTCGCAGTGGACGGGCTCGAGTGGGACGAAGCGCTGCCGCTCCTGCGCGAGGACGAGCTTCCGACGCTCGCGAAGCTCATGGCCGCCGGTCGCTTCGGCCGCCTGCGCAGCATGAAGCCGACGCTCTCTCCCATCATCTGGACGACGGTCGCGACCGGCAAGTCACCGCCGAAGCACGGAATCCTCGGATTCGGCAAGACCGACGGGCCGGGAGGGCCCGTCGTGTCCGTATTCAACAATCTCGACCGGCGCACCAAGGCGTTCTGGGAGATTCTCTCCGACCGGCGGCTTCGCGTCGCAGTGATTGGCTGGTGGTTGACCTATCCAGCCGATCCGGTGAACGGACTCATGGTGGCTCAAGTGAACACGCTCGAGCAGGCAGAGGCTGGGGGAACGAATCGAATCAAGGGAGGAGTCGTCGCCGGCCTCTCGAACCAGGTTCATCCGCCGGATCGGGAACCGGAGATTCTCTCTATCCACGACCGCGTGTCGGAGTCCCTATCGCTCCGACTTCGAGAAATCCTCGGGCAGTCCACGGCCGCCGAGTCGAAGCTCGAACGGAAACTGTGGAGCGACAGTCGCTGGGCGATCCGGGCGGACGCGACGTACCTCGAGATCGCCCGGGCATGTGATCCGCGCTCTTTCGACGTGGTCGCCCTCTACCTCGGCGGCACCGACGTCGTTGGTCATCGGTTCTGGAGGTACACGCATCCGAATGCCTTTGTCGATCCGCCGGACGCGGAAGCGATCCAGTCCTTCGGCGACCTGGTCCCCGATTACTACCGGTACGTCGACCGGGAGCTGGGGCGACTGATCGAGGCCTACGGCGAGCCGGTGACCGTGATGGTCGTATCCGATCACGGGATGCGCGCTACGAACACGCAGTTGATCTGGGATCCGAACGGTGAGAGCGCTCCAGTCTCCGGCGGACACGTCGACGCCCCTCCCGGCCTGGTGATCGTATCCGGACCGGGGATTCGCAGGCCGCAGACGCCGGTTCCTTTGGAAGAGCTGGAGGCGTCGAGCCTGCCGTTCGTGGGCTCCGTAGCTGATGTGACGCCGACGCTACTCGCGCATCTCGGCGTCCCCGTGGGGCGCGACATGGAGGGAGAGGTCTGGTGGTCGGTGATCGAGCGATCCGCGGACGAGGCGGCGGTCGTACCGACCCATGACGACCGGGCCTGGAAACGTAATCGTGAGCAACGGCGAGCCGAAGGCATCATCATTCCGGCCCAGGACGGTCGCCTCGAGCAGCTACGCGCGCTCGGTTACATCGAGTAGTGGGGGTCGCTCGAGCCCCGACCCTACGGGTCGGACCCCGTTCTCGTCCCGGCGCCCAATAGCTCCCGGGCGCGCGCCGCCGCCGTCGATTCCGGAGCCAGGTCGACGACCGCGAGCAGATGCTCGCGTCCCTCCTCCAGCGCCCCACGATCCGTGAGGATCCGACCGAGCAGAAGCTCCGCCCACGGCAGGGCGGCCCCCGCCTCACTCGCCTTTCTCAGATCTGCCTCTGCCTCCGCGAGATTGCCTTCGGCCGCGGCGATGCTTCCCCGGACGGCCCACGCCGCGGCCATGCGGGGGTCGAGAGCGATCACTCGATCGATCGCTTGGCGCGCCGGTGCGAGCCGCTCGAGATCACGAAGGACGATCGCGAGCTCCAACTGCGCGCGCACGTGCTCCGGCCGGATCTCCACCGCTTGGGTGAACAGCTCCGCCGCGTCCTCCAACCGCCCCTCCTCGCGCCGCTGCCGGCCGAGCAGATACCAATGGCCCGCGTCCTCGGAGCCCGCAGCGATTTGTGTCTCGAGCGCAGTCTCCAGCCGCGCTGCTTGCGCTACGAGGAAGCCCGCAATCGGGTCGCGAGGCAGGATCGAGAGCGCCTCTTCGTATGCGCGGTGAGCGAGCTGGCCCCGACCGGCCAGCTCGTGGGTCAGCCCCTCGAGAACGTGCGCCGAAGCGGCGCGTCGCTTTGCCAGGCGCTCTCGCACGCGACGTTCCCCCTCGGGATCGGGCGCGAGATTGATGAGGTACGGAAGGATCGATTGCCGCCGCTTCACGATCGTCTCGAAGTTCCGCGCCCAGAGCAGACGATCCCCGCGGGCGAGCACTCGCGGCGCCGAGAACTCCAGATGGGGTCGGTCGTAGGTGTTGATGCGCGCGTCGCCGGTGAGCTCTTCGAGAGCGGCGGCGTCGAGCATGAAGCTGTCGAGCAGAAGGAACGGCGTGAAGAGCTGCACCTCGGCCAGGTCGTTCTGGATCGCCGGCGTCCCTCGGATGCGTGCGGTCACGCGGGAGAAGTCGATCGTGAGCGGTTCGTCGTCCTTCCATCCGAGAAGGAGAGCGTTGCGCGTGATGCCGTTCGTGGCGATCCAGACCGACGAAGTGGGGAACACTTCGTGAAACGTCCGTAGCAACATCCGCAGATCGTCTTCGGAAAGCAGCGCGATCGGAAACCACGAGGACATCATGCCGTGTTCGTTCAGGCGGGTGCGACAGAGCTCGAAGTAGTCGCGCGCGTAGAGATCCGAGCTTCCCCGGAAGATGGGATGCACCGAGTCGTTGAGGATCAGGTCGAAGCTTCGGTCCGTGTGCTTCGCGTAATTCTTCGCGTCTTCGATCACGATTTCGAGTCGCGGATTCGCGTACACCTCCTCGTTGATCGCTCGGAAATGGGCCCCGGCCTCGATCACCTCCGGAGAGATGTCGCATCCCACGAGGCGCCTCACTTCCGGATGGAGGAGAATCGAGTGCGCGGTCTCGCCACTTCCGAGTCCCACTTGGAGGACTTCGCGAGGATCGGGATGCAGCAGGAGTGGGATGTGGGCTTGGAGCTTCTGCGTGGTTCGGAGCATGAAGCTCGTTCCCGCGACGTCAGCCCCGTTGATCGACAGGATCCGCGAGCCGGGAGAGTCGTGGATCGTCACGGTGCCGGTGACCCCCTCCCGGTAGTACGAGATCTTCCCTCCCCGAAGATTGATACCGAAGATGGGAAGGAATGCCCGCTCCGGCAACAGGAACGAGACCCCGAGGATCACGGCGGCGGGGATCAACGCGAACACCGAACGGATCGGCGAGGGCCGCGTCCTGCAGGACGCCAGAAGCAGAACCCCACCGAGAAGCGCGCTCGCGATCGCGAGAGCGGTGATCGTCAGCTGCGTGCCAAGGTACGGGATCAACACGAACCCGGCGGCGAAGGATCCGAGAACCGCGCCGGCCGTGTTCACCGCGAGCATCGTCCCCACGCTTCGGCCCACGTGTTCGAGGTCGCGCGTGACGAGCCGGGACACGATGGGAAACGTGGCTCCCATCAGGAGCGTGGGAACGAGAATGACGAGCGCGGCCTCTACGAGCTTCACGAGCGCCAGCGCGTTCCAGCTCTCGACCCGCAACAGGATGATCAAGCTGTCGTGAATGTCGGGGAAGCGATACAGAAGCGCGATCGTGCTCAGAGCTGCGGCGCCGATTCCGATCTCGAGGAGTCCGAAGATCCGGAACCCCTTCGCCGGATCACGAACCTCCCGGGCGAAGAGGAGGCTGCCGACGCCGAGGCCGCCCAGGAATACCGTCAGCATGATCGTGAACGCGTGAACGGAAGCCGAGAGCACGTAAAGAAGAACGCGCGTCCACGCCACCTCGTACGCGAGGGCCAGGAACCCCGACGCGCTGATCGCGGCGAGGGCGAGCCTCGTCTGGAATCGACCGCGGACGGGAGTGAGCCCTTCCGACCCGGAAGCGTCCGCAACCACGGCGGTGACCTCCGCTTCGGCCCGGAGTGACCTTCGCCCGAGGGCGAGCGCCGCGATTCCGATCGCGATGTTCCCCGCGGCCGCCAGATAGACGGTGCCGCGGACGCCCAGCGTCGCGATGAGAAAGAAGCCGGCGGCGAAGCACCCGATCATGGCGCCGAGCGTGTTGACGGCGTAGAGGTGTCCCAGCGAGCGGCCCACGCCGGCGCGCGTCCTGGTCCAGTACCGGACGAGTATGGGAAGGGTGCCCCCCATGAACGCCGTCGGGACGAGCAACAGCCCGAACGAGAGGCCGAACCGGACGAGGCTCATCGTCGTGAACGACGGCTGCCACTGGCGGTGGATCCCCGTGACGAGATACCCGAGCACCTCGAGAGCGGGAAGAATCAGAACCGCGGTGACTCCGACCCCGATCTCGAGGAATCCGTACAGGCGAAGCTCGTCGCTGCGGCGATCGGCGCGCGCGCCGAGGATCCGGGCCCCGATCGCCAGCCCCGCCATGAACGCGGCGAGCACGGAGCTCACGGCGAGCGCCGTGGATCCGAAGACGAGCGTGAAGAGGCGCGTCCAGGCGACCTCGTGAACGAGACCGGTTCCGCCCGAGAGCAGAAACAGGAGAAGGAGGATGGAACGGGGCGGTGCCCGCGGTTCGGGTCGGATCACGGCCTCCCCAATGAGGACCACAGAGTCAAGAATATCTCGAGGAGGCGGATCAGAGGAGGCGCATTTCGGCCTCCTCGCCTCAGCGGATGTGCACGACTCGCTTCGTGATCACCTCGCCGGCGCCTTCCAGCCGGGCGAAGTACGCTCCCGCGGCGACCCTGTCGCCGCCGTGATCGCGCCCGTCCCAGACTCGCGCGACGCGCCCGGCTGGCAGAGGCTCGTCGGCCACGACCGCGACGAGTCGGCCCTGGACGTCGTGGATGCTGAGCCGAACGTGCCCCGCGCGGGGCAAGGTCGGCGTGAGCTCGATATGCCCGCGGAAAGGATTCGGTCCCGCGTCCAG
>JALGZO010000490.1 GCA_025774865.1 bacterium
CTTCGCGAAAACGCGGGCCCTTCTTCGGGCACGGGTAGATCATAGAGTTCAGGTCGAGAATCGAGAGCGCTTCACGGACCTTGCGACAGTAGGGACAGGCTTCGAACTCGTAGAGCTCGAGCGGCCGCTCGGGACGCGGCCCGAGCCGTCCCACGTTCATGCCAGTAGCGAGACGGACCACGGTGGCGAAGGTCGAAAGCGTGAGATCGATCGCGCGGTTCACGGCGCTCCCCCTTCTCGCGGTCCGGGAGAGTGTAGCAGCTCAGAAATGGACCTCGGCGAGCAGGTAGGCGAGGTTCTCCGCATTCCCGAACTCCGATCGGCGGCGACCGGAGCCGAAAGCCGCGTACCTTGTCTTCGAGGGTCACTGCGGCATCTCCCGAGTTCGTGTTCGGTGACAAGAACTCAGGAAACGGGCTTCTGTGGCCCTTCCTGCTTTCAATCGGAATCTGTGTAGACCTTTGCGACAGAGTTCAGCCTAGCCCTCGTGGTCGATCCGCTCCCAGCCATCCGGGCCCCGGCGAATCTCGCTGGTGGGCCAGAAGCGCGGATCCGGCTTGAGGGTGACGACCGAGGCCTTGCCGTCGAGATCGAGCGTCTTGATGCGAACCGCGCGGCCGTTCGGTCGATTCGAGGTGGCGGCGAGGAAGGCGTCGAGGTCCTGGATCGGCACGCCGTCGATCTCGACGATGCGGTGGGTCGCGCGCAGGCCCGAGCGGTTCGCCGGCGAGCCGTACCAGAACCAGGAGACGTAGAGACCGATCGGCTCGACGCCCCGCTGGTCCGATACGGCGGGATGGGGCGCCTGGAGAAGCGCCCCCTCCCACAGGAGGAAGCGGTCCGTTCCGCGCCCGCTCTGGGCCGTCGTGCCGACGTCGAGCGTGAGCTCCTCGCCGTTGCGCAGCACCGTCAGGCTCACTCGCTCGGCCTGGGACGCGCGCTCCACCACGGCGAAGGACTCGGCCGGGCGCCCGTTGATCGAGAGGAGCAGATCCCCTTCGCGGAGGGTCTCGGCCGCGGGAGTCCCGGCGGTTCGCCGCACGACGGTCAATACGCGCCGCCGGCTCTCCTTTCGGCTCTCGATGCGCCGGGCGGCCTCCTCGCCCAGGCCGCGGTTCCGGGCGTCGGCGAGATTGATCGGCCGCAGCTCGACGCCGAGGCTCCGCCACTCGCGGGAGCGATCCGAGGTGGCGATGTCGAGCATGTCGACCACGGCGCGCGCCGGAATGCCGGCGAATGTCGACGTCACCCCCCCGTCGTCATCGACCGAGAAGGCCGCCCACAACGCGTACACGCGGCCCTTCTTGTCCGAGATCACCCCGCCGAGCGTGGCGGCCGAATCCGCCAGCCCGATCAGCTCGATGTTGGTTTCGCGAAAGCGCGGCGGATCGCTGAGCGAGATGCGCGGCGCCTCCAGCCGAGAGACGCGAGTCTTTCGCGAGATCAGCCGCTGCAGACTGCTGAGGCCCACCAGCCAGATCTCCTCGCCCAACTCCAGGGCTTCCGGCCGAAACGTCACACTCCGCACCGGCGTACCGCCGAGCAACGCGGGGTCGTACCGCAACAACGCGACATTGTGAGCCGGATGCACGTAGACGACCTCGCCGAAGACCTGGACCGACTCGGCGAACGTGATCTTCACGTCGCCGAGCGCGATGGGAACGGTTTCGCGGTCGACGACCACGAAGCCGCGCTCGGCGTCTACCACGAGGCCGGTTCCCCGGAAGCGATCCGCGTGAACGCCGTCGATGCCAAAGGGGATGTCGACGTCCACCATCGCGATCGACGGAGCCAGATCGCGCGCCGGTCGCGTGCCCTCGGCGGGGAAGCTCGTGGTCGCGATCTCGGGGCGCGGCGGCGGAGGTGGCGGCGGTGAGGCCTCGCAGGGCCACTCACCGGTGGCGTCGTCGCGCCTGCAACGCTTCATCTCGAACCAGAGCCGGTCGACGCTGACGACCGCGACCTCCTCCGTACGGGGCGAGCTCAGGTGGAAGTAGCGCACCGGAACCTGCTCGCCGTTGGCGAAAGAGGCCATGCGAACCTCGAACTCGTCGAGCGTCTTCACCCTCTCACCTTCGACCGCGGTGATGACCACGCCGTGGCTCACGTCGGCGCGCGAGAACATGTACCCCGAGGAAGCGAGGTAGACCCCGCCGACCGGAACGCCGTAGTTGCGGGCCTGTTGATAGGAGAGATCGTGGGCGACGGCACCGCCCAGCTCGAGGTATTCGGAGGGCGTGATCGCGTGGAGGTCCTGTGCGGAGACGATGATCGAGATCGGTCGGCCGCCACGCTCGACCTCGATGGGGATCTCCTTGCCGACGTTGTCGTCCAGCAGCGATCCCAGCGGACCGAACTTCGTGACCAGCCTGCCGCCCACGCGCACCAGCACGTCGCCCACTTCGAGCTTGTCGTCGGCGGGCCCGCCAGGCACGATTTCCTCCACCACGAGCATGCCGGTGCCGCCGAGATCGCTCCTCCGCACCTCCGCCTCGGTCTCGGAGCGCAGCCCGAGCCGCCGGACTTCGTCGTAGGGGCGGTAGGCGAAGACGGCCTGCAGCGTTCCCCGCGTCACGGGCTCTCCGCGGCGGATGAGGTCGAGGGCGCGAACGACGAACTCGAGGGGCAGGTAGAAGCTCGACGAGGCGCTCCGCCTCCCCCCGGCGTTCAGCGCGACCACGTGGCCGTGAACGTCGACCACGGGCGACCCCGATGACCCGCCGGACGTGCTCGACGCCGCCTGGTAGTAGAAGGTGTTGAAGTCGTTGTAGCGGAGGTGTCCGTACCTGGGCGCTTCCCGATCGAGGCGCGCCAGGGTTCCCGCCAGGATCGACAGCTTCTCGCCGGCGTCGTTCCCCACCACGCGGATCTCGGTGCCGACCCGCGCGTGCTCGGGGACGAGGCTCAGCTGGCCGGGCGTCATGAATTCGACCTCGGTCGGGTCGTAGCGGACGATCCCGAAGTCGTGGACGGGGTCGCGATAGACGACTTCGACGGGTACCTCTTCATGGTCGAGGAATACGGCCTCGATCGTCGCCGGCCCCGGGTTCACGACGTGGCGGTTGGTGACGATGAGGCCGCGCTCCGCGTCGACCACGAATCCCGTGGCGAGCTCGTCGGCCTGCATCTCCGTGTCGAAGGAACGGGGCACACTCACCCGCAAGACGACGACCGCGGGGACCACGCGATCCAGGGTCGCCTGCCAGCGCGGCGTTGAGACGACGTCCCGCGCCGCGGCGGGTGCCGGCGCAGCGAGGCCGGCCGTGACGGCACAGAAGAGAAGCAGTCGCAGCGGCCTACGGGGCAACGCCGCCATCGCTCCCCGGGACGATTCGATCGAGATACTGCTTCACGTACTTGCCCAGTACGTCCGCCTCGAGGTTGACGCGGTCTCCGACCCGCCGCTCCCCGAGCGTGGTGCGTTGCAGGGTCAGGGGTATCAACGCCACGTCGAAGCCCGTCTCGCGCGCGCCCACCACCGTGAGGGAGACCCCGTCGACCGCCACCGAGCCCTTCGACACCAGGAACTGCGAGATCTCGCTTCCGCATTCCACGTAGAGGCGGACGTCGTCGCCGTCGCGCGCCATGTCGCATACGCGCCCGACACCGTCGACGTGTCCCTGCACGATGTGGCCGTCGAGCCGGCCGCCCGCGCGCAACGCGCGTTCGAGGTTCACGCGAGATCCCGGCGCGAGGTCGCCGAGCGCGGTCTTCTCCAGCGTCTCGCGCACGGCGTCGAAGTGGATCTCGGCACCGTCCACACCGGTGACCGTGAGGCAGGTGCCGTTCACCGCCACGCTGTCGCCAACCTCGAGCTCGCCCGCGAGGGTCGCGGCCTCGATCGCGAGCCGGGTGAGTTCACCATGCGGCTCGATGGTCGCGATTTCGCCCATGATTTCGATGATTCCCGTGAACACGACGCCCTCGCGCTATCCGTAGAAACGCTGCTCGATCTGACGCAGCATCTCGTCTCGGACCTTCTCGTACTTTGCCGGGAGCTCGATCGGGGGGTTCGGGATCTGCGACTCGACGCCCTCGAGCTCCATCTGGTGGTAGCGCACCTTGAAGTCGACGAACTTGAGGCCGTGCGCCGTCGAGATGACGATCACGCGCTCGCCCTTCGCGATCGTCCCGGACTTCACGAGCTTCTCCATGGCGGCCAGCGCCACGCCGGTGTGGGGGCAGTTGAACAGCCCCGTGCGGTCCCCCCGGGCACAGGCGTCGGCGATCTCGGCCTCGCTGGCCTGTTCCACGATGCCGCCGTGACGCTGCAAGGCGCTGATCGCCTTCTCGATGGACACGGGGTTGCCGATCTGGATCGCCGTGGCGATGGTCGAACGAGCGGCGATCGGCTCGAACACCCTGAAGTCCTTCCGGTAGGACAGGTAGAGGGGATTCGCGGACTCCGCCTGGGCGCAGACGATCCGGGGCGTGCGATCGATGAGGCCGAGGTCGAACATCAGATCGAACCCCTTGGCGAGGGCCGAGACGTTGCCGAGGTTGCCGCCGGGAATCACCACCCAGTCGGGCACCTCCCAATCGAATTGCTCGACGATCTCGATGCCGACGGTCTTCTGGCCCTCGATGCGCAGACTGTTCATCGAATTGGCGAGGTAGATCCCGTCCTTTTGCGAGATCTCCTTGACGATCTCCATGCAGCCGTCGAAGTCGGTGTCCAGCGCGAAGACGATGGCGCCGTTGGCCACGGGCTGAATCAGCTGGGCGACCGAGACCTTTCCCCGCGGCAGGAAGACGATCGCCGGAATGCCCGCAGCCGCAGCGTAGGCCGACAGCGCGGCCGAGGTGTCGCCGGTGGACGCGCACGCGACGGCGGGGATGTTCTTCCCGCGCGAGATCATCTCCTTGACCATCGAGACGAGCACCGTCATGCCCAGGTCCTTGAAGGACCCGGTGTGGGTGTTGCCGCACTGCTTGATCCAGAGATCGGCGATACCCAGCTCCTCGCCATAGCGCTCGGCCCAGTAGAGGTTCGTGTGTCCCTCGAACATCGAAACGACGTTGTCATTCGCGATGTTGGGGAGCACCCACTCCTTCTTTCCCCAGACACCCGAACCGTATGGAAAATCGTTCACGAGGTTGCGCTGCCGGAAGAGCGACTTCCAATCCTCCGCCGAGGTCTTGCGCAGCTCGTCCTTGTCGTGGACGACCTCCAGCAGCGCTCCGTCGCTGGCCTGGTAGACGATCTCGTCCAGCTCGAAGCGCTCGTTCGGGTCGTGAATGCTCTGGAACCAGGAGTGGTAGAACGGCTTCTCGGACACGGCTAGAGCTCCTCTTCGATGCGAACGAGGACCGTGGGCGCGGTGACGTCGTCGAGCCGGTCGATGATCTCGAGGGCGCTTCGAATCGCCCACTCCCGCGCCGGGTGGGTCATGATCAGCACTGGAACGGATCCCGCCGAATCGGCCCTCTCCTTCTGGATCACGGACTCGATACTGATCTCGCGCTCGCCGAGCACGCTGGTGATGTGCGCCAGCACGCCGGGCCGATCGACGGCCGTAAACCGCAGGTAGTAGCGCCCCACGATCTCGCCCATCGGGATCAGTGGCTTGGGCCCGAGCTCGCCGGGAAGGTACGAGAGCGGCGCGACCCGCCCCGCGCCACCGCGCCGGACCTCGCGTGCGATCTCGATGAGGTCGGAAACGAGGGCACTCGCCGTGGGGAGCTCGCCCGCTCCCGCCCCGTAGAAGAGGGTCCGACCGACGATGTCCCCGGTGACCGCCACGGCGTTCATGGCGCCGTCCACGTTGGCGAGCAGACTCGTCGCCGGAATCATCGTGGGGTGAACGCGCGGCTCGATGCGCTCCGACCCGTCCTCGCCGCGGCGCGCCTTGGCGATGCCGAGCAGCTTGATGCGGAAGCCGAGCTCCCTCGCCGCGTCGAAGTCGATGGGGGCGAGGTCTGAAATCCCCTCGGTCGGAACTTCCTTGTAGGTGAGCTCCGCCCCATAGGCCATGGCGACGAGCAGCGTCAGCTTGTGCGCGGCATCGATCCCCTCGATGTCGAAGGTCGGATCCGCTTCGGCGTATCCCAGGTCCTGGGCCCTCTTGACGACCACGTCGAAGGCCTCACCGGTCTTCTCCATCTCGGTGAGGATGTAATTCGTCGTTCCGTTCATGATGCCGTGGACGCTCTCGATCCGGTTCGCGTTGAGCCCCTCGCGCAGAGAGCGGAGGATCGGGATCCCTCCTCCCACGCTCGCCTCGAAGGCAACCTCGACGGACTGGCGCGCCGCCGCGTCGAAGATCTCCTTCCCGTGAAGGGCGAGAAGGGCCTTGTTGGCCGTGGCCACGTGCTTGCCCGCGTCGATCGCTCCGAGAATCAGCTTCCGGGCGAAGTCGTAGCCACCGACGAGCTCGACCACGATGTCGACCTCCGGATCGCGGATCAAGCCGTCGGAATCGGCGTCGAAGCGCAGGTGCGAGACGTCCACGCCTCGATCGGTCGCCGTGTCGATGTCCGCGATCCGCACCAGCCGGAGCGGAAAGCCGAGGCGTTGCTCGATCACCTCGGCGTTGCGCTGGAGCACCTTGACGACGCCGGCTCCGATGGTGCCGAAACCGACCAGTCCAATGCCGACGGGTTTCCTCTCAGTCATGTCTCCGCTCGCTCGCGCTCAAATCACGGCCTCGCGCAGGAATCGACGGATTCCGCGCACCGCCTGCCGAATCCGGTGCTTGTTCTCCACCAATGCGAAGCGCACGTGGCCTTCACCGGTCTCACCGAAGCCCACCCCGGGCGAGACCGCGACACCGGCTTCCCGAAGCAGCCGCTTCGAGAACTCGAGGGAGCCCATCGCCCGGAAGGGCTCCGGAATCTGCGCCCAGACGAACATCGTCCCGAGGGGCTTCTCGATCTTCCAGGACCCCTCTCCGGCCTGCCCCAGACCGTCGATCAGCGTGTCACGACGCACCCGGTACTCGTCGCAGTTCTCCCGCACCACATCCTGGGGCCCCCGCAGCGCGACGATGCCGCCGATCTGGATCGCCTGGGGCATG
>JALGZO010000491.1 GCA_025774865.1 bacterium
ACGGGGCTCTCAATGCCCTATGCGCTCCTGATGCGAGTGCCGCCGTTCGATCTGGGACGTACGCCCGTGCGGTTCGTCGTGGTGGGGCTCTTCTTCTTGATGTTGTGCGCGGCCGGCGTCCGGGGGATATCCGTCGCCATCGCAGCCTCACTGGTGATCCTGGCTCCTGTCGCATTGAATCTCATCGGGGACGAGGCAATCCGACCACCGTTCGGGCAAACTTCGCATTACTCCGCGAACCTCGCCGGCTTCTTTGTTCCCAATCCGTACACAACCCCGCTGTACGGAAACGTTTTCGAGGATGCGAACGCGAAAGTGACGCTCGGTCTCGGTGGATACGAAGCGTTCCTTGGCTTCCTGCCACTCGTCTTCGGCGTCGTGGGGGTCCTCAGGACGCGTCGGCGACTCGTGTATCTCGGGGCGGCTCTCGGATTGGTGTTCTTCGTCTTGAGTCTCGGACCGACGTTGAAGGTTCTCGGAACGGAGACGGGGCTCTCAATGCCCTATGCGCTCCTGATGCGAGTGCCGCCGTTCGATCTGGGACGTACGCCCGTGCGGTTCGTCGTGGTGGGGCTCTTCTTCTTGATGTTGTGCGCGGCCCTCTTCTTCTTGATGTTGTGCGCGGCCTTCGGGCTGGACCACGTGATGCGCGAGACGACGCGGCGCTGGGGCGTCCGACGCGGCGTAGCGACCATGAGCTTGCTGCTGTTTTGGACGGCTGCGGAAGGCTACTCACCGTTCGACAAGCAACAGCCGTTCGTGCCGCCCCCAGGACTCGAGAGTCTCGTGGAGGGGCCGGTCCTGAACGTTCCGCCCTATTCGTCGGACGGGTACGCGGCGATGCTCCAGGTCTTTCATCATCAGCCGATTGGCACCGGCTATCTCTCGCGCGCGACGCCCGAGTATCTTGAGGAGATACGCAGGCTGCGCGAGGCGTGGAATCGTGGCGGCCCCGACTTCTGCGATCTCGTGACAAGCCTGGGTTTCCGAAACATTGTGATCAACCCCACGCATTTCGTGCCGCCCAGTCAGCGCAGCTACGGAGCCCTACCCGATTTGCTTACCTGCCCTCTCAACGTGGTCGATCTGCGTCGGGACGGGCGTCGCGTCCGCGCCCGCGCGGGGGACGCGGAGTAGGCCGGGCAGAGGAGGATTCGCTGCCCAGCCGATAGAGTTACCTGCCCGGGTGTAGTGGACCAGACTCACTGAATTCACTCATGTTAATCTGTGGGCTCTTGTCCTCGGCAAACGAATTCAATGGGAGCCGCAGCATGACTGCCCCGCCTCTCCCCACGCCTTTCCGCTGCCCAAAGGCTGGAGCGAACACCTCAAGTCCTCCCTGCTACACGCCATTTCTCTTGCGGCGATGGCATTGGCCGTCGGCCGAGGCCGTGCCGCTGGAACCCGCGGTAAGACGCACCGCCTTCAAGCCGAACTCGAGCGCGCCAACAGCGAGATCGCTCTCTTGAGGGAGGAATTGGAAATCAAAGACGATCGCTGGAGCCGCGTACCCTCCCGGCGGCGTCCGCGCCACTCACCCATTCAGAGGATGCGAATCCTCCAACTCAAGGCGGCACGTGGCTGGTCCTACGAGCAGGCGGCGCGAGCTCTGTTGGTCGACGAAGAGACTGTGCGCTCGTGGATCAGACGCCTCGATGAAGGGGGCGAGCGGGGACTCCTCCAGATCTCTCGGCCAGTCAACAAGTTCCCCGACTTCGTGCGTTACCTTGTCTGGCAGCTCAAGACCCTCCTCCCCACCATGGGCAAGGTTCGCATCGCACAGGTCTTGGCCCGAGCCGGTCTGCATCTCGGCGCGACGACCGTCGGACGCATCTTGAAGGAAGAGCCGACACCGCAAGACATCACCGCACTCGAGTTCGAGGTCGTGAAAGCCCGTAGTGTCACCGCCAAGTACCCTGGCCACACGTGGCATGTCGATCTCACAACTGTTCCGACGTGGTCGGGTTTCTGGGTTCCGTGGATGCCATTCGCTTTCCCGCAGTCGTGGCCCTTCTGTTGGTGGGTCGCGGTCATTGTCGATCACTTCTCGCGGGTCTTCGTTGGCTTCGCGGTCTTCTTCGGTCGCCCAACCTCCGCCGATGTCCAACAGTTGCTCGAGCGTGCACCCGTCAGATTCTTGTCCCGGTCACGCTGAGTCGCGTGCGACGCGAGATCCTCCTATACGTCATTTGGTACAACGAGTACCGACCCAACACGGCCTTGGCAGGGAGCACCCCGGGAGAGGTTCGCGACGGCCTTCACCCGGTTAACTCAAGGCCGAGATTCGAGCCCCGACCTGATTGGCCACGTCGGAGTCCGTGCGCGTCTCGCCCAACATGCATCAAGGGGCCGCGCGGCGCAAGGATTGGCCTCGTCGTCAGCTACTTGGAGGAACGAACGCATCTGCCGATCGTCGAGCTTCGAGAGGCCGCCTGACGATCGACTAACCATGCAGTCAATTATCCTTCCTTCGCGGGGGATCTACGCCCTCGACGCTCCCGAGTCGAAAACGCGCCTGGCCCGCGACACAATACCGATCTTGGCGTCGTTTCGTGGGAGCTGAAAGACCCACGTCACCCCGAGATTCTGCTTCTGAAGTCGGTGGACCACTTCATTTCCTTCCATCGCCGTTCGTGGCGCACTTTTCGGACACTACGGGGATCCTCTGCGGGAACGCGCGGATTTTCGCGCGCTTCTGGATCGCACGCCACGCTAGCTATGGCCCACGAGAACGGAGCCGGGCTACTCGTGGCGGACCAGCACCAGCTTGGCGGCTCGATGATCGCCG
>JALGZO010000492.1 GCA_025774865.1 bacterium
TCTCAAGGCCGAGGCGGAGCGGCGCATCGTCCTGGCCGCGCTCGAACGGAACGACTGGCACGTCACGAACACGGCCGCGGATCTCGGACTCGCGGATCACGCGAGCCTCTCGAAGATCATGAAGCGTCACGGCCTGAAGAAGCGTTAGGCGACGAGCGGGTTACTCCAGGAGATCACGCACGAATGGTAGCAGGCTCTCGGCGACCATCGCGTGAGCGCGTTCGTTCGGGTGGTGGTTGAACTCGGAGACCCAGAGATCGGGCGCGTGCTCTCCCTCGAAGACCGGCAGCAGACTGACCGTCGGCAACTCGTTTTCCCGTCCGAAGCTCTCGACTTCGTCGCAGATGGACCGGAACGGGTAACGATCGGTCAAATCGGCGAGGATCGGAAACACGACGAACCCGACGCCGGCCGATCGCTCCTCCGCCCGCCGACGGATCTCGAGCATGTCCTCCTGCGCGACCCTCCAGAGGCGCGTTTCCTGCTCGTCCCCGAAGTACGCCTGGAGGAAGAGATCGGTGTACTGAGCCGAGACCTCACCCCAATCGTGCCGATCGCGAATCTTGCGGTAGACGAACGAGTGGCGGTACCACCAAGACGCCTCGTTGCGGGCGACGACCCTCTCGCGGAGTGGCGGGAAGAAGAACCCGCGAGCGCTCAGGCGCGTCCCGTCGCGCAGAAAGAACACCATGATCACGAGATCGGGATCGAAGCTGTCTTCGATGCGCTCGTAGAGCTTCAGCCACTTTCGAGGGAGGCTACCGGGCAGGCCGCCGTTGAGAACGTCGATCTCGGAGCCTTCCGGTCGACCCCGGTTGAGCTCCCTCTCGATGATTTCCACGAACGTCGAGTCGACGTCCGGCACGCCCATCCCGAACGTGAACGAATCGCCCAGGAACAGCACGCGGGTTCGGCCGGGAGGCTTGGGGGACGGGTAGTCCCGGTCACGGAGCCGGTCCGCGTTTCGAACGTACGGCGCCCGCTCGGCCTGCGCCTGCTCGTTCAGGATCTGGTCGTACCAGGGCGAGTAGGCCACCCGGGCCATGATCTCGGCCAGGCCGAGACCGACGACCAGCCCACCGATGACGAGCGCGATGGACTGGGCGGCGCGGCGCGCGCGACGTTGCGAGGGGCGATCGGAACACGGCGGTCCCAGGTCGTACCTCCTCGTACCGTGAAGCCGCGAGTCACTCGGGATTCGAGCTTACCACCTTGCAATTCGTCGAGGAAGATCGGCGTCCCGGACCGAGACTCAGCGAAGCCGAACGACCTTCTTCGTCTCCTCGAAACCCGGCGCCTCCACGCGGATCACGAACATCCCCATCGCCGAGGTCGGCCGCCAGGCCAGCTCGTGGCGCTGGGCCGCGTGCCACTCGTCCTCGATAAGCGTCTCGAGGCGTCGGCCGAGGGCATCGTAGACCCGGATGGTGACTGAGCCGGCCGTCGGAATGCGATAGGAGACGATCGTCGTCGAGCGGAAGGGGTGCGGAGTCAGGAAGAGGGGCGGCAGACCGTCTCCCGAGTACGGAACTTGCTCGAGGCTCGAGGCCGCCCGGGCGGGCGGTCCCTCCTGGCCGGCGGCGTCCGTCGCCGTCACGAAGAACCACCGAAACGGCAGGCCGCGCACGTCGTACATGCTCTGCGGCGTCTCCGCGATGAGCTGGACTCCCTCGGAGAAGAGCTCTTCGTCCCCTCCGTACACGCGGAAACTCCGGAAGTCGGACTCCACCGAGGCGTCCCAGAAGAGGTAGCCCGTCTCGTCCAGTACGAGACCGATCAGTGGCCCCGGTGGATTGTCGACCGAGTAACCGGAGTCGGGAGGCGAGTCGAAGAAGACGCCGGCTCCGCTCACCGCGCGCACGAAAAAGGAGGTCCACCGAACGCCGGACCCGGCCGAGTCGACCACGGTCGGCACGACGGTCGCGTAGGACGACCACGCCATCGCCGCCACCGTGCCCACGACTTCCCAGCCTCCCGGGCCGGGGCCAAACCCGTCGACGCGACGGTGCACCTCGTACTCGGCGATGGGAGTGGGCGACCCCGACTGATCCAGGTCGGATCGGTCGAACTGGATCTCCACCAGGCCGCCCCCGTCGGCCGGAACGTCTCGGATCGAGACGATCCCGGGCTCGTCCGCCGCCAGGGCCGCCGTCGCGGCGGACACGAACCACAGGAAGGGGATGTATCTCCGCACGACCACCTCCAGGGAAGGGTCCCCTTGTTGAGTTCGAACGAACCCGACGACCGTGACCGGTCGAACACGGCGGGCGGGCGTTTCACTCCATCCATCTTACTCGCAGTCGACTTCAAACATCGATTTTTCAACCACTTGAAGATCTGCACGCGGGCCCGCGCCGGCCTGGCCGCCTCCTTGCGATGTCATTCGTCGTCACCCGAGGCGCCTAACCCGGCGCCCTCATCCGGAGGAGCAGTCATGAGAACCCGAGAAGCCGCGCCCAGCCTGAAGAAGGCGGCAATCATCCTCGTCGTCACCCTCGTCGCGTTCGTCGGCGCCGGGGTGGCGCTCTATTCGTGGGACAGCGAGCCGGCCGAAAAGGTCATGGCCGCAAAGGACCGCGCGAAGATCGAACCCGTCGGCACGCCGCGCGCGCGGGGGGAAGTGGTGAAGACGAGTCGGGAGGACACCCCCGTCGCCGGCGTGTCGGCCACCGATTCGGCGTTCGAGGTCGTCGACGACGCGGTCGAGACGCCCCCGGCGAGTGAGCCGGTCCGCTACGTGGACGCCGAACGCGCGTATCTCGAGAAGGACTACGCGAGATCCGCGGAGCTCTTTGCACAGTTCACGAAGGAGAACCCCGGCCATCTCTGGGGCCGGTACATGAACGGTCTCGCGCTGCGGCGTCTCGGCCAGCTCGACGAGGCGGAGGCGGAGCTCGCGGCCGCGCTCGAGATCTCGCCCACTCACGGCAAGAGCCTCGTCAATCTCGGCCGCGTGCTGATCGACGCCAATCGCCCCGCGGACGCCCTGAATCACCTGGAGCATGCCGTCGAGGGTGAGCCGGACAACGTCGACGCGCAACGCGTTCGGGCGCGGGCTCTGCATTCGCTCGGACGCGCCGAGGAGGCCCTCGCAGGCTACGCCACGGCGCTCGCGATCGACGAGAACGACGCTTGGTCCCTCAACAACATGGGCCTGATCTTGATCGAGCAAGAGCGTTTCGAGGAGGCTCAGGTACCGCTCGTGAAGGCGTGCGCGGCCGACGAGGGCAACGCCACTTGCCGGAACAACCTGGGGGTGGCGCTGGAGCGGGCCGGCGACGCCACCGCGGCCCGGAATGCGTACGGCGAAGCCCTCGCTCTCGATCCTGAGTACGAGAAGGCCCGGATCAGCCTGGCCCGGGTGGAGGCGCAATCCGCTCCGGCCGAGGCCCCCGAGGCCATCGTCGCGGCCGCCGGCGAGCCGGCGATCCCGCCGACGGAGACGCCCGAGACTCCCTGATGAGGCCGTCCCGGATCCGAAGGGTCCGTCCGCGCCCCGCGCGGGCGGACCGTCGGCGTCGCCGGGGCGTGCAACCTTCGGGGCCCGTTCGTACACTCACAGATAACGACACTCCGCGAGAAATGGCCGGCTCGTTCGAACGTTGCCGAGCTCATTTCCGTCCTAGGCGGTAGAGCCCCTCCGGGAAGAGCTCCCTGCGACCGAAGGAGGCGGGCCCCTGCGTCGCTCACGGATCGCTGCTGCATCTCCACTGGCGCTGTGCCTCGCGCTGGCCGTCAGCTCCGGCGCTCTCGCCGGATTCGAGGGGTTCGAACGCCGGGGGTTTCCACCGGAGCGCCCGAACGGAATCTCCATCGAGCCCATCCCCTCGCCGAGCCTCAAGGCCTACCGCGTGAACGGCAGCCCCATGTCGCTCGACGGCAAGCTCGACGAGCCGGCGTGGCAAGACGCCGAAGCGGGCCACGGTTTTCTCAAGTGGCATCCCGATCGCGGTCTCGCGCCGACCGAGGAGACCATCTTCAAGGTCGCGTACGACGATCAGGCAATCTACTTCGGCGTGGCCTGTCTCGAGAACGACAGCGCCAACATCGCGAGCAGTCTGTCGCGCCGCGATCAGATTCGCGACTCCGACATCGTGAGCATCTACATCGATCCGTATCTCGACAAGAACACCGGCTACAACTTCCGGGTCAACCCCGCCGGCGTGCAGGAGGACTACTACCTCTTCAACAACGGAGATCGCGACAAGGACTGGGATGCGGTGTGGGGAGCCGAGACGTCGACGGACGAGGACGGCTGGTACGCCGAGATTCGCATTCCGTTCTCCTCGGTCCGGTACCGCCCCGGGCAGTCGATGACGTGGGGTCTCCAGGTCTATCGCTACATGCAACGGCGCGGCGAGGACACGGCCTGGGTCATCTGGGACCCGGAGGCGAACGGCTTCATCAGCCGTTTCGGTGAGGTGACGGACATCGAAGGGGTCCGGCCGCCGCGGCAGCTGGAGCTCCTCCCCTACATGGTCGCGAGCGCGACGAATCCCGCGGCCGAAGGCCCCGAGGACGATACGGACACGTTCCAGAACTTCGGTCTGGACCTCAAGTACGGCGTCACGCCGGACCTGACCCTGAACGCCACGGTGCAGCCCGACTTCGGCCAGGTCGAGGCGGATCCGACCGTGGTCAACCGCTCGCCCTTCGAGACGTTCTTCGACGAGAAGCGACCGTTCTTCGTGGAGGGCGCCCGCTTCTTCGACCACCGGGGTTTCGATCTCTTCTACTCGCGCCGGATCGGCCTGGACGAAGAGGACTCCCGCATCCGGCTCGCCGGCAAGCTGACGGGGAAGGTGGCCGGGAGCGTCTCGTTGGCCGGCCTCTACGCGGCCACCGACATCACCGACCCCGGCCAGTCGCACAACCTCTTCAAGAACGGAGATCACACGTCCCAGTACCTGGTGGGGCGGCTCGGCAAGGATTTCGCGGGCGGCAACCACCGTGTGCACGTCATGCAGACCGCGGTGCTCCGGAGTCGCGACCGGCTGGAGGAGGACGACGACGATCGCGCCTACCGGAACGGGTACACCTCCGGGGCGGACTTCGACCTCAACTTTCGCGACCGCAAATACTCCGTCCGCGGGTCAGTCGTCGGTTCGATCGTCGACCCCAAGGCAGTGAAGGGCGACTCGACCGTGAACCACGACCCCTTCTATGGGACCGGCGGCGCGCTCACGCTCGCGAAGTACGGCGGGACGATCCGGGGCGACGTGTGGGGTCGGTGGGAGCACAATCAACTCGACCTCGACGACATCGGTTTCCTCGGCGCTCCCGACGAGATCGTCTCTGGCAGCTGGATCGGCTGGCGTTACACGCAGCCCGAGGACGACCCGGGGCTCAACGAGGCCAACCTCAATCTGAACGTCCACAAGGGGTGGCTCTACGCCGGCCGGAGCGCGTCGACCGACGACGGCGAGCTCCTGTGGGAATACAACGCCGGGCACGCGCAGAGCGCGGGCGGCAACATCAACGGGTACGCGCAGTGGCGCAACTTTTGGGGCGCCTACTTCGGGGTCATCTACGACGCGTGGCGCACCGACCGCTTCATCACCCGCGGCGGCCCCTTGATGAGGCGGCCATCGCAGTACGGAGGATGGGTCGGCTTCCACAGCGATTGGCGCAAACAGCTCAACTTCGACCTCGAGTTCGAATACCTCGACGATGCCGCGGGCGGCCATTACATCGAGCTCAATCCCGAGGTCGACTGGAACGCGGCGAGCTGGATGAGCCATTCCGTCTCCGCCCACCTCCGTTCGATCAACGAGAAGGCGGAGTTCCTGGAGAACGTCGAGCACGGGGACGCGTCGCTCGGGATCGGCGGCGAGAGCAGCGTGTTCGGGGATCTGGACGAGAAGCGGATCGAGGTCCAGTTTCGATCGAACTTCCTGTTCAGCCGCAACAAGTCACTGGAGCTGTACGTGGCTCCGTTCCTCGCGAAGGGCGACTTCTCGAACGCGCGTTATCTCCGGACACCAGACTCGTACGATCTGGCCACCTACCCCGAGTCCGGCCTGGCCGGGCCCGGTTTCGAAGACGACAACATCCAGGTCGACGACTTCGACGACGTCACGGCGTCGGTGAACCTCAACATGGTCTATCGCTGGGAGTACCGCCCGGGGAGCACGCTCTACGTGGTCTGGACGCACGCCCGGTTCCAGGGGGAGACTCGCGCCGACAATCCCAACCTGGACCACCGGCTTTCGACCGGGAACATCTTCACGAACGAGCCCGAGGACACCATTTTGGTCAAGATGTCGTACTGGTTCCCCCTCTGAGCTCCTCCCGCGGGTTTGGACGAGGTGAGCCCCCTCCAGCCGGCCGCAACCTTCTGGTGGCGATCCCCGTTCTAATACCCGGGTAGCGTTGATAGAATCCGGTGTGATCCGACAGGACCGATGCCGACCCCAGGAGGCCTCATGACCGCCCGCAAGAAGAGCTTCGTCCTCCTGCCTCTGGGAGCCTTTGTCGTGGCCGCCGGGCTCTTCCTGCTCGGCTACTTCGGCGTCGTGTCCGTCCCGTGGACCCCCGGGGCCCCGGCCGAGGCGCTCGCGTCGGAGAGCGACAGTTCCTCGGCAGCAGGGGACAAGAAGAAGTCCGACGAGGACGAAGAAGAGATCATCCCCGTCCCCGTGGAGCTGGCCCGCGTCGAGCCCAAGCAGATCTCCGCATACTACCGGGCCTCCTCCTTCATCCAGGCCGACCGTCACGTGGAGCTCGTCTCGAAGACGGCCGGACGGGTCCGCAAGCTGAACGTGGAAGAAGGCGACTGGGTCGCAGAAGGTGACATCCTCGCCGAGCTGGAGAACGACCGAGAGCGGATCCAGCTGCGTCAAGCGGAGTTGAGGGCCAGTGACCAGCAACGTGATCTCACTCGAAGAGTATCGCTCCTCGAGCAGAAACTCATCACGCAAGACGAGTTCGACGACTCGCGCTCCGCGTTCGACCTCGCCGAAGCCGACCGGGACCTCGCGCACATCAC
>JALGZO010000493.1 GCA_025774865.1 bacterium
TGACGAAGAGGAACACGCCCAGGTCGAACCACGGGGAGCCGTAGATGTAGTGCTTCATCGCCCTCGTGCTCGTGGACGCCTCGAACTGGGTGGCGAACATCATCACCACCGTCAGGAAGATCATGAGGACGACGCCGAACTTGATCGTGAGGACGAAGTGCAGGAGGCTGCGAAGCAAGGCCAATGGACTCAAGGATCGGGCTCTCCAGGCGGTGGACGGGGCGGGTCGGCTTGTGTAACGTTCAGCCCGCTTCTAATGGCGCGGGTCGGCGGGCATCAACGTGCGAAACGGCTGGAGACGCACCCGCAGAAATATACGACGGTTTCGGAGGCAAGCAAGGGTCCGAATGCCCTCGCCACGGGCATCGTGGGCCGATTCGACCGGGAGGTTCGGCCGATCCGTGAAGTGGCTCATCGCCATTCCCGTCCTGATCCTGGCGGCCACGCTGTGGCTCCTCGCTCGCGCCGTCAGCCGCCTCCGCCGTCAGCTCGGAGAAGCTGAGTCGAGACTCGCCCGTCGCTTCTACACGCTGCAGGGCCGCGTCACGGAGATCGACGTCACCGTCCGCGAGCTCCACTTCGAGCAGCGAAGGCGACGGGGCGAGATTCGCTTCGACGCGTCGATGAAAGTCGACGAAGCCGTCGCGATCCATCCGAAAGTGCGAGAGATCTTCGCCGCGTTCGGAATCACCGGCGGAGGCTGCGCGGGAGGGGGCGTGGACGAGACGCAGACGATCGCGGCGGCGAGCCGGCAGGCGGCGTTGGATCCCGCGGACGTGCTGGAGGCGCTCGCGAGATTCGTCGAGAATCCGTCGGCTCCCATCGAGGCGCGCACCGCGACGGCCAAGCTCTACCATATCGGGAAGACCGTACTCAGTTGACGCTCGGGTTGTCCGGCTGAAGATCCTCGTAGCAATTGAAGATGCGGTTCCTCTCCGTGCGCGCTCGCCCCATTTCGATCAAGGTCTTCCGAATCTTCGTCCAGCGCGCCAGAGAATCGGAGCAGCGGAGCCACTCGAGTTTCTTGGGAATCTCGACCGGCAGGTGCATCGCGATGGTGTGAAGAAGGGTGAGTCCGCCCTCGGGCTCCTGCTCGTCCGGCATGTGCTCGCGAAGAGCCTCTACGCATCCCGGACACGCGTCCTCCAGCAGACGCTTGAGCTCCAGGATCCGATCGCGCGCACCCGGCGATTCCGCGAATGCCGTATCGCTCGGAGAACACCGGACCTCCACGGTCCGGTAAGGCTCCAGGGAAACGACCCGGCCGATCTCCACGACACGTTCCCCTTTCAGGATCAAATCGGATCTACCGTCCTCGAGCGGCTGGTGCTCCACGACGCGCCCCACACACGCGTGACGGTAAATATCCGGATGAGCGGGACTCTCTTCGTGGCCGGGCTTCAGCACCCCCATCACGAAACGTTCCGAGCCGGCCAACGAGTCTTTCAACAATGCCTGGTAGCGAGCCTCGAATACGTGGAGAGGAAGAAGGGCGTTCGGGAAGAGTACGACGTGGGGAAGCGGAAAGAGGCCGAGCTGTGCGGGGATTGGATCCATCTCGATTCCGATTCTCGGGGCTGCGAAAACCTACACCGTTTCCACAGTCAGACCAACCCCTCGGCCTAGACGCATTCGATGGTCGGGACGCAGCCAAGGTATATTTCGGACATGGATCCACGCTCCCTGAAGCAGAGAATTCGGGATGAGGCGGAACGGGTCGGTTTCGACCGGATCGCGTTCGCCCCGGCCGGGCCCTGTCGCGACGGGGCTCACCTGCAACGATGGCTCTCGGACGGCCGAAACGGGGAAATGGCGTGGATGGCGCGCGATCCGGAACGTCGCAGCGATCCCCGGCGTCTCCTTCCCGAGGCGAAGACCGTCATCTCGCTTCTCACCTTCTACGGTACGAACGGCGATCCCCCGCAGTGGCGCGGGCGCATTTCTCGGTACGCGTGGGGCAGCGACTACCACAATTTGCTGCAACGCCGAATGAGGAAGCTCGCCCGAGGCATCGAGGCGGCGGCGCCCGGGTCTCGGACGATCACCGCGGTGGATCACCGACCGATTCTCGAAAAGGAGTGGGCGGAGCGGGCCGGGCTCGGGTGGATCGGCAAGCACTCGAACCTCATCACGTCCGACCGTGGTTCATGGTTCTTTCTTTCCGAGCTCATCACGGACCTCGAGCTCGAAGCGAAGGAGCGCCCCCACGCGGATCGGTGCGGAAAGTGCACCGACTGCATCCGGGCTTGCCCGACCGGAGCCATCGTCGCCCCGTGGGAGGTCGATGCGCGTCGCTGCATCTCCTACCTCACGATCGAGCTGAAGGGGCCGATCCCCGTGGAGCTGCGGCCACTCGTCGGGGAGTGGATCTTCGGCTGCGACGTCTGTCAGGACGTGTGTCCGTGGAACCGCTTCGCGGTGGCGGTCGAAGAGCCCCGCTTCCGGCTGGACGAGGGCCGGTTCGACGGGGAGCTCACGGATTTCGTCGGGATGACGGAGGACGAGTTCCTGGAGCGTTTCGAGGGAAGCCCGGTCCGACGGGCCGGACGCGACGGCTTCGTGCGCAACGTGTGCGTGGCCCTCGGAAACCGAGGCGATGCGGGCGCGCTCCCGGCTCTGCGCGAGGCCGCCGAAGATCCCTCCACGCTCGTGCGTGAGCACGCGGTGTGGGCAATCGAGAGGATCGCCGCGACGGCCAGGTCAGCGTGAGCGGACGCTCCCGAGGTCGGTCTCGAGGCGCTCGCGCGTCTGGGGATCGCCGACTTCCTGCGCGGCGGCCCACGCCTTCTCGAGCCATTCCTCACAGTCGACGTCGTCCCCCGCGACCGCCGCCCCCCTGGCGAGCGCCTCGTACGCGTACGCGAGGAGGTAATCGCCGAGGCCATGCTTCCGACAGATCTGGAGGCTTTGCCGGGCGTGGTGACGGGCCGGCTCCGCGCGCTGCGAGATCGCGTAGACGTGGGAAATCTGCCACTCGGCGATCGCGAGATTCTTCGGCTCGCATCCGGCCGAGCGGCTCCAATGCCACCGCGAAGTGTGCGCTGCGTTCACCATCTCGGCGTCGTCGTCGGGCGTGCGATCCTGGCGCTCGATGAGAGCCCACGTATGGTTGAACAGATCGATCGCGATCTTGCGATGCAGCTTGGCGTCGACGGACTCGGTCGAGGAGGTCATCGCCTACGAGCAGCCCACCGAGTTTCCGCAGTTCAGGCACTTGTAACAGGCCGCGTTGCGGACCGTGAGGTGCCCACACTGGTCGCAGAACGGCGCGTCCTTGCTCGCGAGCGTCAGCTGCTCCGCGACCCCACGGGATTGGACCTGGACGATGGATCGGTCTCCGCCGTTCGCGGACGGCCGGCTGCGATCCACCGCGGGCACCTCGGAATCCGATGCCGCGATGACCCTGGCCGCCGGCTGCACGCGGGTCGCGACTCGGCCGGCCGGCTTCGAGCGGGCGGATTCTCCGGCGTCGCGAACCGCGGGGACGGGTTCCCCCCCGGTCGGTTCGGTCCCGTTCCCTTCCACGCTGTCGTGGTTCGCCGTCGGGGGCACCTGAACCAGCTCCGTCCGTCCGAGGTACTCCATCGCCAGCACACGGAATACGTAGTCGATAACCGACGTCGAGAAGCGGACGTTGGGGTGATCCGTGTGGCCCTGCGGCTCGAAGCGCGTGAACGTGAAGCAATCGACGAACTCATCGAGCGGCACGCCGTACTGCAGACCGAGGCTCACCGCAATCGCGAAGCAGTTCATCATGCTCCGGAAGGCCGCTCCCTCCTTGTGCATGTCGATGAAGATCTCGCCGATGCGTCCATCGTCGTATTCGCCGGTACGCAGGTAGACCTTGTGCCCACCGACGCGCGCCTCCTGCGTGAACCCCGCCCTCTTGCGGGGCAGGCGAACCCGGATCGCCGGGCCGTCGCCGTTGACGACGGCAGCTGCGGCCACGACCTCGGGAACCGCTGGATCGGGCTCGCCATTCGCTTCCGACCTCTCGGCGGACGACGTCGAGAGCGGCTGACTCATCTTGCAACCGTCGCGATAGATCGCGATCGCCTTGAGCCCGTTCTTCCACCCGAAGTGGTAAAGCTCCTCGATCTCTGCGTCCGTCGCCTCTGACGGCAGATTCACCGTCTTGGAGATCGCGCCGGAAATGAAGGGCTGCGCCGCCGCCATCATCTTCAGGTGTCCTCGCGGCTCGATGAACCGCGTGCCCCTCTTGCCGCACCGGTTCGCACAGTCGAAGACGGGCAGGTGCTCGCTACGTAGATGGGGAGCGCCCTCCACGGTCATGCGGCCACAGATGACATCGGTCGCGTGTTCGATTACCGACCGGGAGAATCCCACTTCCCGCAGCAGCGAGAAGCCCGGAGACTCCCAACGCTCCTTCGGAATCCCGAGACGATCCATGGCCCCCTCGCCCAGCAGCCACGGGCCGATCGTGGAGTCGAGATCGAACGCACCGGCGAGGGCCATCTCGATCTTGGCGATGTCGTCGCGGTCGAGACCCTTCTCGATCAACGTCTCGCGGTTGATGGCGGGACCGCCGTCCAGACTCATCGTGCCGCGCACGTACTGATCCATCTCGGCGATTTGATCTTCCGTGTAGCCGAGTCCCCGCAGCGACCGAGTGACCGACTGGTTCACGATCTTGAAGTACCCCCCGCCGGCGAGCTTCTTGAACTTCACGAGCGCGAAGTCAGGCTCGATGCCGGTGGTGTCGCAATCCATGAGGAGCCCGATCGTGCCGGTGGGCGCCAGCACCGAGGCCTGCGCGTTCCGGTATCCGAACTGGTCGCCGAACCAGACCGCCTCCTCCCAGTCCTGCCGGGCCGCCGCGATCAGTTCCTCCGGTCCCCCGCGTGCGATGTCGCGAGCGGCGTCGCGGTGCATCCGCATGACTCGGCCCATCGAGACCGAGTTCGGTCCGTAACCGGGGAACGGGCCCTTGCGCGCCGCGATCTCCGCGGACACGCGGTACGCGTGGCCGGTGAGGATCCCGGTGATGGCGCCGCAGATCGACCGGCCTTCGTCGCTGTCGTAGGGCACGCCGAGGATCATGAGAAGTGATCCGAGGTTCGCGTACCCGAGGCCGAGCGGACGGAAATCGTGCGATTGGCGGGCGATCTGTTCCGTGGGATACGAGCTCAGGTCGACGAGAATCTCCATCGCCGTGATGAGCACCCGGACCGCGTGGCGGAAGCCCTCGATGTCGAAGCGGCCATCCTCGTCCAGAAACTTCACGAGGTTCAGGGACGCGAGGTTGCAGGCGGAGTCGTCCAGGAACATGTACTCGGAGCAGGGATTCGAAGCGTTGATCCTCCCCGACGCCTTGCACGTGTGCCACGCGTTGATCGTGGTATCGAACTGGATGCCCGGATCGGCGCACCGCCAGGCGGACTGGCAGATCTTGTCCATCAGATCACGGGCGCGATGGGTGTCCACGACCTCACCCGTCGTCCGCGCCCGGGTCTGCCAGACCCCGTCGTCCGCGACGGCCTCCATGAATTCGTCCGTGACCCGCACGGAGTTGTTCGAGTTCTGACCCGACACCGTCTTGTAGGCCTCGCCGTTGAAATCGGCGGGGAGGCCCGCGTCGATCAGGAAGCCCGCCTTGTCCTCCTCGCGGACCTTCCACTCGATGAAGTTGACGATCTCCGGGTGGTCCATGTCGAGGCAGACCATCTTCGCCGCGCGCCGCGTGGTTCCACCCGACTTCGTGGCGCCGGCCGCCCGGTCGAAGACTTCGAGGAACGACATGAGACCGGAGCTCGTGCCGCCCCCCGAGAGCTTCTCGACGTCGCCACGCAGCGCCGAGAAGTTCGTGCCCGTGCCCGATCCGTACTTGAACAGCCTGGCTTCGTTCTTCAAGAGACTGAAGATCGACATGAGATCGTCGTCGACCGACTGGATGAAGCACGCGCTGCATTGAGGACGGCGGTAGGCTTCCTTGGTCTCGAAGAACGTGTCGGTCTCGGGATCCCACGCGTAGTTCCCGCCCGACCCTTCGATTCCGTAGGCGTGATACAGACCGCAGTTGAACCAGACCGGCGAGTTGAACGCCCCGCGCTGCTCCACGAGGATCGCGCTCAGCTCCGCCTCGAAGGTGGCCGCTTCCTCCTCGCTGGTGAAGTACCCACCGAGTTGCTCGCCGCCGTAACGGACCGTCCGGACGATGCGCCCGATCAGCTGTCGGACGGACTGCTCCCGACCGCCATCCGAGAGCCCCGCCTTCCGAAAGTACTTGGACGCGACGATGTCCGTCGCGAGCTGCGACCACCCGACCGGTATCTCGAGATCGTCCATCTCGAACACCACCGACCCGTCGGGATTCGTGATGACCGAGCGACGCGTCTCCACCTCGACCGCGTCCAGAGGATCCGTACCCACCGAAGAAAACCATCGACCTAAAGAGGAGGGCGCGGGGAATCGAGACCCAGCGTCCGCGCTCACTCGACCACTCCGCCCATCCACCGCATGAGCCTCGACCCCGCGACCCTCCGCCTCCGGCTTTCCGAGGACCCCCACACCCTTCATCACCCGACGCCCCCCTTCGAGAACGGGTCTTTCGAGAAGAGCGGGAGTGGCCCACGGGCAGCCCGAGGGCGATCCCCGATCTTCAACTCAAAGTTTTATTCTATAACGAACTCTCGACGATCCTTGATGACGCCGACAGCCGGCAAGGCCAGGAAGCGTCTCGGTCGACTTCCGCTTCCGAACCCCGACCTCGAGAGCTTCCGGGCCGCGGTCTCTTCGTGGGGGGGATGATCCAGTGTCGCTCGGTCCGATCCCAGCCAGAAGACTCGGCTCTCACAAGATCTTGAGGCACGGCGGACCCTACGCCTCAAGATCTGGTGCGTCAAGCGATTTTCAAATCGGCCTCATCTGGCGTCGTGACAAACACTTGGACGTTCCGGCCGCGGTCGGAAGCGCGTCGCGGGCGTGTTCTTTGAGATTAACCCCAAGACGGGTTTCTAGCCATG